>CAYWMG010000220.1:0-1534 GCA_964459245.1 uncultured Candidatus Bathyarchaeia archaeon | reverse complement strand
CGGTGTTCGCGCCGGGAGTGATTGCATCAATATGCTGCGCAAAAATGGGAATGTCAACATTCGCCGCAATCTGCTCAATATCACAAAACTGTGGTGCGAGACCCGCGCTTACACTAAAATTCTCTGTGACTTTCTGGATCTTCTTGGAAAGATCAACGGCCCGTTTCCCCGTCGACTCCAAGTAAGTCTTGAAGTTGACGAGCAAGAATGGTTCAGGATTATTCATGCTCTTCTACACTGTTTGGTTAGGTTCTATCTTACGGGTATGAATCTTTGGGGCGGACTCTGGGAACCTGATTTGGCTGGCTGTGCTGACGCATGCTTCGTCGGCTGTACCAGCGAAGGAATGGATAGCGTGATCGACCTCTTGGTTTGGACCTAGGAAAGGCCGGCCCTGGCTTTGAGAGCGACTGAAATCGCAAGTCACGGACAAACGATTCTTCATAGTTTCCAGCCATTCTGCTCCAACGTCTCGTTGCTTGCGATCTGCGCTGGATGGCTTCCTGAGGCGGCATTTATTGTATCAGCGGATTGGATAGGGTTAAGGATTGAGCAATATCCTCTACGAGCGGCTTTGAACCGACATAGATGGCTGACCGCTGATGTGGGTCCTTAGGCTGCACGTCAAGAATAGGTACGCCAGTCTCATCCACTGCAGTTCCTCCTGCCTCAGAACAGATGAAAGCAACCACTGCAGCCTCATACATTAGACGAAGTTTCCCTTGGGGTCTGTTCTTCCGGGGATCCGGATGATTGACTATTGCGGGATACAGGAACATGCCGCCATTCGAGATAGTGCGGTGAAAGTCTGCGGCTAAGGAGCCAATGTACCTGAAAGCGTACTTTGCCTCGTTGTGCGCGATCCAATCCTGAACTCGTTTGGAGTAAGTGTGCCGGTTTGCCGAGTTGAATGATAATTCCCAACCTTTCTTATCTTCGGGGATAACAATTCTAGTTGGCCTTACAAATTCCATCGTTTCATCTATGTGAAACCGCCAGGCCCCTGCATCTTTTAGCGCGAGAGTGAAGGTACCGGTTGGTATAACGAACATACCGGCAGCTATGTACTCTCTTCCCGCCCTCAGGTGGTTATCTTCGCGGCCATTCAAGTTTTTCTTGGCGACGCCGAACATGAAGCCAACTGGCAACCCATGAGGGACGTTGGAGGAACCGTCAAGAGGGTCGAAATAAACGAAATAGCGCCCTTCGGGATTGATCTTAACAATTTCCTCCGATTCTTCGCTAACCGCTGAAATCACGCGCCCTGAGGCTCGCAGATGGTGAATCGTAATCTCCTGCGCGGCTTGATCCATACGCAGAACCTCTTCACCATGAACGTTTAGCCTGCCTGCCAAGCCAATGTTCCCCTTCAATGCTCCTGTCAGGTAGTAATGTTCGATATGCTTGGCTGCACTGATCAAAGCGTCCATGAGGATTAGAAAGTGATATGTACGATGCTGCTTCTCCTGGTGGTTAAGTAGGAAACCCATTACTGTTTCTTCGAATTGCACGATTCTCACCTTAACCTTCGTTC
>CAYWMG010000219.1:0-4174 GCA_964459245.1 uncultured Candidatus Bathyarchaeia archaeon | reverse complement strand
CAGATTTTGACGATAGAATATCATAAAATCCTCTATTGCCTATTCCATCACTACATTTAGCCACAAGTATTAGAACACCATCATCTTTCAAGGCCAGTTTTACATTTTCAATTGCCTTGTGAGCTTGATATAGATCGATGTCTAACGGCGGATTTACCACGGCGATTAAGATATCCGCTTTATGGTCTATTTCGCAAACAAATTTCTCGGTCGCATTTTGAACTGCGTCGTTGAACGAGCTGAGAATGTTGCCTGAACTAGCGAACTCTATCTCATGATCGTTATTCATTACTAGTTGAATCGAATAAATGTCATCCTGTCTTCCGAACATGCGCAAAGCGTCCATAAAGTCTTCATGAACTGGATTCCCTTCAAGTCTAAGAATTTGGGCTCTATCATCTAGTGCCAAGGAATGGTTCATCTCAATTGATTCAAACGCAGCCAGCCCAGGCAGCAGGAATTTTCTTCCCCCAGTGAACCCAGCATAATAGTGTGGTTCCACAGAGCCAATAACGATGATTCCGTCAGAATTGAAAACGTTCAAGTTCAGACGAACATCAGTTCTTCGCGTTGTGCTACCCAGCGTTTTCAAACAGCTAGGATTGCGCGAATCGTGAATAACGACACGCCCACCATAAGGCGGAGCATCTCCTCCAATCAGAAGCCGCAACTCTTCAGGCGTGGGCTCCCTATGCGAACCAGTAGCGACGATGGTCGTGACATCATTGCTTTTCAACGGCAACCGTCCTAACAATCCGCTTGCAAATGGTCGAGTATGATCATTAATCACTACCAGCACCTTCTTCCTCTCTGAGACGAATGATTCTAAACCTGAACTCCCACTGGAGTTCACAAGAGATTTGGACAGTACATCATCGATGATTGAAACGTATTTTGGAGAAACTTCTCGAACTTGTCCCCCGTCCAGATTAAGCGGCATCATTTCATTACCGTAAGGAATTCTGAGTTTCAATCAATCACCACCCTTCGACTCTTGCAATGTTGGGTACAGCAGCATCTGTTTAACTCTATGTTTGTGGCCATAACAAACCCTATTTATTCTAAATGACGAGGCACAGATTACCTAGATCAATAACAGCGTATCATACAGGATTGTGGAGCAGTGCAGGTAAGAAGTTACGACCTGTTCATCGACTTGGATTTTGAGAGGCTAAAGTTCAAAGGAAGGGTAAGCATCAACCTTCATTCCGAACAGAACGTAGTACTGAACGCCATTGACCTTGTCATACTAAGCGCTAGTGGCGAGGGAAAGACTTTTCGGACTAATCAAAACGGTGAAGATCTAACTATTGAGACAGGCGCTTTTGATGGCACACTAGAAATAGACTATGAAGGATCAGTCTCTGATAGATTAGCAGGAATCTATAGAGCATCTTACGACCATACCTACATCGTGACCACCCATTTTGAGGCGGCTAATGCTAGAAGGATGCTGCCTTGCGTCGACAGCCCAAGCGCAAAGGCCGAGTTCAAACTGACAGTATGCATTGACAAAAACCTCGACGCCATATCTAACATGCCAGTAGAAGCAGTAGCCGCAAGTGGGCCAAAGAAAAGAATAACCTTTCAAAAAACACCTAGAATGTCAACCTACCTTCTTTACCTCGGAGTTGGAAAATTCGAGCAGCAAACCGCAAAGCTCGGAGAGACCGATGTAATCGTGGCAACAACTCCAGGAAAAAAAGGATTAGGAGAATTCGCCCAAGACGAGGCTATGAAGACAATTGGGTTCTGTGAGAGATATTTTGGCATTCCATACGTTCTCCCAAAAATTGACCTGATCGCTATACCTGAGTTTGCTATGGGCGCGATGGAAAATTGGGGAGCCATCACATTCCGAGAAGTAGCATTACTTCTAGATGCGAACAGTAGCACAAGGTCTAGGAAAAGGGTCTCTAATATCGTTGCTCATGAACTGGCTCATCAATGGTTCGGAAACTTGGTGACCATGAAATGGTGGGATGACATCTGGCTAAACGAAAGTTTTGCGACGTTCATGGCTTACAAAGTGATTGATTCCATTCATCCTGAATGGAGAGTTTGGGAAGACTTTTTGCAGGACGAGACGCGTGGAGCTATGGCGAGAGATTGCCTAAAGAACACACACCCAATAGAAGTTTCAGTCAAGTCACCTGAGGAGATGGAACAGGTCTTTGATGCGATCAGCTATGGTAAAGGCGCAAGCATTCTAAGAATGATAGAGAGATACATTGGAAAACAATCGTTTGAGAAAGGGATACAGCGTTACCTCTCAGCACATGCCTACGGCAACGCTACCGGAAATGATCTTTGGATGACCCTCTCGGAAGTATCCGGAATACGAGTACAGGACATCATGACCAGTTGGATACGGAAACCTGGATACCCAATCGTAACAGCGTTGCTTCGCGACGGAAAACTATCCCTCCACCAAGAACGCTTCCTCATTTCACAAGCCTCAGAACCTGAAACTTGGCCGATTCCAGTCACCATGGAAGTCAACGGGCAGATTCAAAATATCCTCTTGCAAAATACGGAAGAAAACATTGAAGTAAAAAACATCAAATCATTCAAGATCAATCTTGACAGAACAGGATTCTACTCAGTAAATTACATCGGTTTCGGAGACATAGTATGGAAAAGTAACCTCTCTGCCATTGACCGATGGGGCATAATCTCTGACGCATTCACATTCTTGCTCTCGGGCAAGATGGAATATGCTAACTATGTATCACTCCTGGGAAAGTTCACTCAAGAAAAAGATTACTTACCAGCCCATGAGGTTTCTGATCAATTATCTTTCCTTCACACCATCCTTCCATCAAAAACGTCTGAACTTTCAAGAACATTTCACCGATCCCAATTACGGATCCCCAGAGAAAAATCAAATGAGAACACTTCGATCTTGCAAGGTGCGCTAGCCAGCAGACTCGCACTAGTTGACAAAAACTATGCAAAGGAATTGGCACCACAGTTCAAAGAATTCCAGAAAGTAGAGCCCGATATGAAACAAGCAGTAGCTCTGGCTTATGCTCGATCAGAAGACGACTATGACAGCCTCTTGAAAGCGTATAGAGAAACCAACTCAGACGAACATAAAGTCACATTTCTAAACGCTATGACAGCATTTAGCAACGAGTCGTTTCTCAATCGAACATTAGAGTTTGCCTTAAGCAGTGAAGTGAAAAAACAAGACGTTAGAACAGTACTCTTAGCAGCCACTGAAAAACCTGATGCGAAGAACGTTACATGGAGTTGGTTGAAAACAAACCTCGAAAAAATCCGAAACTTGTACCAAAACACTGGCATCCTCTCAGGAACTTTCCTGTCAATAATCCCAATCCTAGGCATCGGTAGAATTCCTGAGGTGGAAGACTTCTTCAACAAGCACAAAATAATTGAAGCAGAAGTCGGAATTACAGCTGGTTTAGAGAAATTGAACACATTTGACCGACTAGTTAGAAATATCAAGTAAGAGTGAGGTTAACATTTTGACCTATGAGTTGTTTGTAGTCATCAGTGAAGTGGAAATCGCCCACAAAACTCTTTCCTTCTAACAATAATGGAAGCCATATTCGGTCATCTTCCCACATCTCATCATACGGGATCCCCTCAGACGAAAACCATCTAAGCTCACCTTCTCTGTTGGGCTGTAGATTTCCAGCATATTTGTGACAGGAGAAGACGAAGACAACTTGATCCAGCCTCCTCACTGTTCCAAGGTAAAAGTTCAAGAGTCCATGAAACCGCAGATTGTTTACACTCAATCCTGTTTCTTCAAGAATCTCACGAAAAGCTCCTCTCTCTGGCGTTTCACCATCCAGCAACTTGCCTCCCGGAGCATTCCATCTGCCTTCACCGAATAGTCCGGCTGCCTTTCTTTGCAGCAATACTCGGTCATAATTACGGAGATAGCACAGAGTCGCAAATGTACACATATGTTTCCACAAGGGCCCTTTACATTAAAGGAAATTGCTGGAACATTTGGAGTTACATTGCCACCTATCACTCGATTGGGTGTATTGCTGATATTCTGCTCAGGCCTGTTTGGTTCGCTTCATTGGCCATATTTTGGGTCAGACATGCGAGATTTGGCCCGCCACTTACGATGAGGTCAGTTAGGCGAAAACGAGTTCATGCAAAAGATTGGAGGACCGGGCTGACTTTCCTTTCG
>CAYWMG010000218.1:0-6011 GCA_964459245.1 uncultured Candidatus Bathyarchaeia archaeon | reverse complement strand
TACAGATGATCTCCTGCGATCTTCCGACTCCGAATGCTGGGACAAGAACCGTACCTCCGTCTTCGACGACTTCTTTGCATGCCAATACGAAGTTGCGTTCAGATTCAACTCTATCAGGGTGATCATCACCAGCGTATGTGCTTTCAATTATTATCGCGTCCAAATTGTTATACTGCCGATCAGCGCCGGGCACGAGATGCGTTGGAACTAGATTGAAATCGCCAGTGTACAGAACCCTTCTACCGTCAGACTCGATTATGATCTGAGCGCTTCCTGGAATGTGCCCCGCATTAATCATGGACACCGAAGCATCGTTAATTTTGAATTGTGAATTATATTCCACTGGAACAGCGTGGCTAAGCATGCTCTCTAAATCCATGTACTCAAAAGGGAGATAATATCCACTCAGTTTGAGCATGTCGCGGACTAGGACTTTGGATAATTTGAATGTTGGTTCAACTCCATAGACGGGTAATTTGGAGTGAAGATAGAGCATGGGGACTAGTCCGCTGTGATCGAGATGTGCATGCGTTAGAAGCACGGCGTTGAGATCCTTCGGGGAGATGTGGATTGGAAAAGTTACTTCGTGGTTTATCATCACGCCATAATCCATTAGAATTTGACTATTGACGGTCTTTACTGCATAGGCAGATCTTCCGACTTCTTGGCATGCACCTAGGAACCGTAATTGCATCGATAATCAGCTAACTCTCTCAATGGGCTATCCGTACATTCCACGAAGCGAACGAGTGGTCTGTTGTAATCTCTTATCTAGTTCCTCTTCAATATCTTTAGCGTCGTACTCCAGGTCCTTTACATCTACCTTTAGCCCATACGCTTTAGACACGGTTTTTATTGCGGTCGCGGCTGCTTTGGGATCAGCATGATTGGCTGAGGCGTAAGGCAATATAGCAACCGCCGGGAAATTTTTCTTCTCGAATTCTCCAAGCATTACTGCTAAAGGGCCATAGACGAACAGTCCCGCCTCCAGCATTGGATGTTTCATCTTCCTCGCCGATATGGGATAGGTGTGAGTCGGGACAATTCTCACCCCGTCAGATCCAGACTGCAGGCTTCCATCTAGTCCTCCGATTAGGACGGCGTCTCTGAACTTCTTGTCCATTATCCAATGGGATATTGATTTAGCAAATTCAGATTCTTCAGTACGGTGAGGAGAAAACTCAAGCTTTACAAGGATTATTTTTCCAGCCCTGTAGATTTCGAAGGGTGTAACGAGGCCTGACTCAGAAGTAGCCACGAAGGGTGGCGGATATGCTACGTCCACGAAACCAATTCTATGCGCGTTTAGTGCATGAACGAGATACGAGACTGAAATATATCCAGTTTCTCCAACTCCATGAAATCCTGTGATGAGCGTGCAGTTGCTTAGACTAGTTGTTTTCACCATCACATTAACGGGCAAAAGTATTCCTCAAATCTGCGAAGAGTAATGTGAACTGTGTCTTGTCGGCGCATAGCGGCACGAATATAATAAGTTCGCTAGAAGCAATTGTATCCTTAGGCTTCTCTAGAATTATCTATCTAGAAAAATACTTATAGGCCGCAGCTGCTACCCAGCTAATTACTAGAGGTAACAAAAAATGGCGTATCTGGCAGGTCAACAAGTTCTCATACTGAAGGAAGGATCCACACGTAACAGGGGACATGATGCGCAGAAGAGCAATATTACGGCAGCAATCATCGTCTCCGAAGTCGTCAAAAGCACACTTGGTCCGAGAGGTATGGACAAGATGCTTGTGGACACTCTGGGCGACGTAACCGTCACAAATGATGGAGCAACCGTTCTAGACGAAATAGACGTACAGAACCCTGCAGCGAAAATGATGGTTGAAGTTGCTAAAGCACAAGATGACGAAGTTGGCGATGGCACTACCACCGCTGTCGTCTTAGCGGGGAACATGTTGAAACGTGCGCAGGACCTTCTGGATGACGGAGTTCATGCAACAACAATTGTAGCGGGTTACAAGAAGGCCGCTGATCGTGCTATTGAAATTCTTGACTCAATTGGAGAAACTATCAAGTTAGAGGACAAAGCTGCTCTTAAGAAAGTCGCTATGACTGCGATGCATAGCAAGGGTCTGGGAGGAGCACGCGAACACTTCGCGGCCATCGCAATTGAAGCCGTAAACCTGGTTGCCGAAAAACGCGGAGATTCAACGTATGCTGATGTTGACAACATTCAGCTCGTCAAGAAAGAGGGAAAAAGCCTTCTCGACACAGAACTAGTTAGAGGTATCATTGTGGACAAGGAAGTAGTAAATCCTGGAATGCCAAAACAGGTAAAGAACGCCAAGATAGCTCTACTAGATGCTGCTCTAGAGATTGAGAAGACCGAAATTTCTGCCGAGATTAGGATTAACGACCCGACACAAATGAAAGCCTTCTTAGATGAAGAAAACCGAATGATGAAGCAGATGGTTGATAAGATCAAAGGTTCAGGAGCCAACGTCGTTCTATGCCAAAAGGGAATTGACGACACAACCCAACATTACTTAGCAAAGGAGGGAATTCTTGCAGTTAGAAGAATCAAGAAATCTGATATGGAGAAACTTGGAAGAGCCACTGGTGGTAAGATCATTACTAATCTTGATGACTTGAAGCCTGCCGACTTGGGCAAGGCCGGAAATGTGGAAGAACAGAAGATTGGAGACGACAAGATGGTCTTCATTAAAGACTGCAAGGATCCGCGGTCTGTTAGCATACTCATTAGAGCAGGACTGGAACGGCTTGTGGATGAGGCTGAGAGAGCACTGAAGGACGCTCTCTCAGTAGTCGCAGACGTAGCGCATAAACCCAAAGTCGTGACCGGCGGCGGAGCCGTCGAGGCTGAATTGGCAAAGAAACTAAGAGATTATGCTACGAAAGTTGGCGGCAGAGAGCAGTTGGCGATAGAAGCGTTCGCTGAGACTCTTGAGATGGTGCCAAAAACCCTTGCGGAGAATGCTGGTTTTGATCCAATTGACATAATGGTTGCGTTACGCTCAGCACATGAGAAGAAAGACGGCATGAACCAAGGCATCGATGTCATGAAGGGTGGCGTGAAGGACATGAAAAAGCAAGGCGTAATCGAACCCTTGCGCGTGAAAGAACAAGCAATACAATCTGCTACTGAAGCAGCATCTATGATACTAAGAGTCGACGACGTGATTGCGGCGGCCAAGCCACCACCAACCCCACCCCCAAGAGGCGGGGAACCAGAATACTAAACTCGACCCCACACACTTTTACTAGTTTCCAGCGTGTTGGCATTTCACATTTTCACCTGACAATATTTCAGCCAGATGAAAAGTGACCAAACGATTTGTTATATCAAGAAATCTTTAGTCCACCAAACAAAAATGTTACAGAATCGCTTTTCATCTTTGTTGCAAAGAACGGATTAACTCCATAATAATAATAAGGCATAAGACCTGTCCGAGTCTGACAGGCGCAGACTATGGTAATGGCTAGACCTCTCGAAATGCAATATTCAGAGCCTTCAACTCTCAAAGAAGCGTTCTCAATATTGAATAAGGTTGCTGGCGCCAAAATTCTCGCTGGAGGAACTGACGTAATTGTTTCCATGAGGGAAGGAAAAATTGCTCCAACTCACATTGTGAATATCAAACGAATATCAGGCCTTGACAAAATAAGGGAAAGTACCAGCGGGGGACTCAGTGTAGGTGCACTCGTTACGATCGGTGCTGTGGAAACCTCAGCTATGGTTCGTAACGCTTTCCCGATGGTTTCTGAGGCAGCGCACCAGTTAGGTTCGCTGCCGGTTCGAAATCGCGCAACGGTAGGCGGGAACCTATGCAATTCATCTCCATCTGCAGACATGGCCCCGCCACTGATAACGCTGGGTGCAATTGCGAAGATAGCGGGACCAAAAGGAAGGAGATCTGTCAAGCTTGAGCATTTCTTCACAGGGCCGGGAAAGACTGTCCTCTCAAAAACAGAGATTCTGACAGAAATACTGATCCCGAATCCACCCAAAGACTCGTTCAGCGCATTTCTGAAACATGGGCCTCGACAGTGTATGGATATTGCAACGGTCAACGCTGCTGTCCTTGTCACAATGAAAGGGAAGCTGTGTAGGGACGCTGTGATTGTCTTGGGCGCAGTTGCTCCAATCCCAATGCGCGCCAAAAAGGCTGAAGCAGAGATTCATGGCAAACACATTGAAGATGAAGTTGTCCGCAAAGTCGCTGAAATAGCGGCGAAAGAATGTGTTCCCATCTCTGACGTGAGAGGGTCAGCGGATTACAGGCGAGAAGTGGTTAACGTGCTGGTGAGACGCTTGTTTTGGAAGGCTTTAGGAAGCAAATTATCAAAGTGATCGGTTTTGAAACACGTGAAATTCAAAGTCAATGGCGAGCAGAAAGAGCTCGATACCAGTCCTACAAGAAGCCTACTAGACGTCCTTCGTGAAGACTTGTTTCTCACAGGCACAAAGCGTGGTTGCGACGGCGGCGAATGCGGTGCATGCACCGTAATAATGAACGGCAAAGCTGTAAACTCATGCCTAGTTCTGGCCACTGAGCTTGACGGGTCAGAGATTACGACAATCGAGGGACTGGGCAGAGGCGTTGATAAGCTTCACCCATTGCAGAAAGCGTTCATCGAAAAGGGAGCGGTGCAGTGCGGCTTTTGCACGCCCGGTATCATCATGACTGCGAAAGCATTCCTTGATACGAACCCCCAGCCTACAGAGGAAGAAGTAAGGGACGCAATTTCCGGCAACCTCTGTAGGTGCACAGGATACAGTAAGATCGTGAACGCCATACTTGCAGGTGCAGAAGACGTTAGGAGGATGAAACGTTGACAACCACTGTTGAGAGGGAAAAGTATGTTACAATAGGGAAATCGATTCCACGGACAGACGCCCTCGAAAAGGTAACTGGCAGGGCAACGTACATCGATGACCTTAGATTCAGCGATGTGCTCTATGGGAAGATTCTGCGAAGCCCATACGCCCATGCTAAAATCAAGAGAATAGATACTTCGAAAGCTGAAGCAACGCCGGGAGTCCGAGCAGTGGTTACTGGCAAGGAAGCACCATTCAGAGGAGGCGAGGCTATCAAAGACCAGCCATTCCTTGCGGTAGAGAAGGTTCGTTGCGTAGGCGAAGCCGTTGCCGCTGTCGCTGCTGACACGAAGGAGATAGCTGAACATGCTGTAGGACTCATAGAGGTCGAGTACGAACCTCTGACAGCAATCCTGGATGTGATGGAAGCTGTCAAAGCGAATGCGCCACTAGTTCATGAAGAAATGCATACGTATTCACATATGCCTATAGTAAATGCCGTCCCGCACACGAACATCTGCGCGAAATTCGAATTCAAACAAGGTGATGTTGAGAAGGGCTTTCGCGAATCGGACTATGTCTTCGAGGATACCTTTCACTTCCCCACCGGTCACCACTGCCAGGTAGAACCATTCGGTGCTGTGGCTCAAGTCAATGTCAACGGCAAGATCACCATTTGGGTTGCGAATGATGCGCCGCACCGCTTGCGAAAGGACTTAGCTGATGCCATGGGGATTCCTTTCGAAAATTTGAGGGTAATCTGCCCGCCCTTCATGGGAGGAGGGTTCGGTGGAAAAGGCGGCTTAAAAGTTGAAACTGTCTGTATCGCCCTCGCAATGCACACGAACGGTCGCCCAGTCAAGATAATCCTGGCCAGAGAAGAGGTCTTCATGGCGACAGTAATGAAACATGCAGTGGTTGCGACTGTCAAGACAGGCGTCAAGAAAGATGGAACAATCGTTGCGACTCACGCGAAACTATACTATGATACCGGTGCTTACGCTGAGAAAGGGCCCACTGTCACAGTGCATGGTTGTGAGTCCGGAGTAGGGCCATACAAGGTTCCTAACACGTTGGTTGAGGGGTACACTGTCTACACCAACAACCCAGTAGCCGGAGCACTCCGAGGATACGGTTTACCCCAGTCGAGCTGGGCGCACGAATCAGTCATCGACATGATTGCCGATAAGTTGGGCATCGACCA
>CAYWMG010000217.1:0-13098 GCA_964459245.1 uncultured Candidatus Bathyarchaeia archaeon | reverse complement strand
GATACCGCAGAGAACGGAAAACAGGCCATTACAAGAACTGAGGCAAACTTCTACAACCTTGCCCTAATTGACATCCGCCTCCCAGACATTGAAGGCACCGAGCTCTTAACCCGACTAAGAGAAACTACGCCGAGGATGGTGAAGATAATCCTGACCGGCTACCCAACCTTAGAAAACGCGATCAAAGCATCCAACAACGGAGTGGACGCCTACCTAACCAAACCAGTAAACGCAGACGAACTCTTGAAAGCCATCAAAAAACATCTCGAGAAGCAAAAACAGGAAGAGGAATACAGCCAGGAAAGGCTAGCTCAATTCGTGGAAACACGCCTCAAAGAATTGGAAACGAAGGAACATGATATCCAAAAAGAGACACAGAGAGAATAACAAGTATACTGTGATAAGGCGTGCCCGTCTCTCCTGACCATTAGTGCTCTCTCTCATCCACGGCAGCTTGTGGACTATTGCTAGTTAGTCCGTACGTGCGGGATAAGCGATTCGCTGACATGGATAGCCAAGTTCACTCGGAGTTTTCCGTAACCTGTTAAATGTGATTGTTCTGTTTCTTGCCGTCCTGGTGTGTAAGTTGTGTGATTGTTTGTTTTTGTGTCGTTTCTCTGCCAAGCTCCATGTGAGATTCTTCTAATTTTAGCAATCATCGTTGGTACATTTAATCAAATAGATGCTTCAATGTAGCTACCAACCCTCTGGCTCCTTGGAACTTCATACAAGTAAATTGCATGCGTTTTATCCTCAGCCTCCACCGATTCGACCAGCATTGGAAACCAGCCTTGGATTGGAAAATCGTGCGACACAACTCGTACTCCATACCTGAGTTCGCGTTCGAGTTTAGGCCGTATCAATGTGTTCACCGAGGGTAGGAGGTACATTGTTACTACGTCAGCGTTCGAGAGGTCTACGTTGAGAAAGTCATCATGAATCACGCTTGCGAACGATTGAAGCTTCTCGGCTCTTATCCGTTCACTTATTGTTCTGCAACGTGAGTCGTTGAATTCCACTCCGATAGCAGTGGCGCCGAACTTCTGCACTGCCAAAGATAGGATTCTCCCATCTCCCGCACCAAGGTCATACACCACATTGCTGGGTCTAGTGTTGGCTAGGATGAGCATTCGAATGGCCACTTGTTGTGGAGTGGGAACGAATGGTACTCTAAACATGGCCACCGCAGCTCTCTAGGGTCCTGGTTTTGTGAGTTAGCTTCCTTAATAGTTCTCTTTGTTCATTTGTTAATTCAATTCTAGGCTTTTCTTTCGCCGAACTCTTTCTCTTCTAATGAGCACATATGAAGCAAAACGCCCACATAATGGACGAATTGGTTGTTTCGTTAGAAAAGCAACATATAGGTCGAGAGACTTGTATGCATCGAGCTTGCCACACTTTATATCGCTAACGAAAGAGACAACAGGAAGGATGGAGGTGAAGCATCACAAATGAAACTGTTTATCCAAGCTCCAATTGGTCCACAGACAGGCTTGGCGGAGATAGACGTGATTCCAGACCACACAGTTGCGGAGATCAAGCAACAAGTCTGCCAATCATTTGGTGTCGATCCATCCACGGTAGCACTAATGTACGGAGGCGCCATTCTTGACGAGAACACGACGATCGCGAGATCGGGAATCCCTGAAAACGCCCAGCTTGCACTCATGCCCTATAACATAATCGGCGGGTGAGAACATCAATTGGACATATCAGTCCTTTACAGAGAGAAGAGCCTGCTTAACCACCAATTTCCAACGATCACTGCCATCAATGACCCCCCCACACAGTTCGAGGGACTCATCCGGTGTGAAAAGGGCGAGGTGAAACGGTTGGCGGAGCAAGGAGTCTGGCCCTTCACCGAATATGCCGATTGGAATAGGTTCCGGCTAGACCTAGCGTCAGAGTATCCCCTCAAGCCACCAGTAGCCACTTGGCTTACTGAAATCTCACACCCAAACATTGTACCAAACATACCAAACGCTGTCTGCGTTTCAATACTCGGAAATAAATGGGACCCACGACTCAAGTTGATATCCGTAGTAAACTCCCTGCATTACCTACTGACCGACCCGAATCCTCAAAACGTGTTTGATCATCCACGCGCCCTCAAAGCTGCAAACGTTTGTCGTTCATACGGCTTTCCCAAGATGGCTAATACTAAGAAGAAGAATGAACCAGTAAACGATACAGTCCGATTCAACATAGTGCCCATTCCAAGAGCGCAGAGTAAACCTTCAGCTCCAAGCGATATTGTCAGATTCCGAATTGCTGGACGAAGAAACCGAGAGTCTCAGTGATGCGAATCAAAGCATCACTGCCCTCATACAGGCAGATTGAGAAGGAAATAGACGAACGGAAGACAATTGGAGATCTCAAGAAAGATCTCTGTTCTCAACTTGGCATCGAACCAGAATTAACTCAACTACTACTCAATGGGAAAACCATTTCAGAGAAGTCACGAGTTTCCAAACTCAAAGGAGAAGGCCCGATTATTGTTGACTACCTATGGGCGCGTCACCTAATACTATGGGGAGCCGAGGGACAGCAAAAGATACGCGCAGCGTCAGTGCTCTTGGCCGGCGCGGGAGCCCTTGGAAACGAGGTTGCGAAAAACCTTGCAATGCTCGGCATAGGGCGGATAATCATTGTGGACAGGGATACTGTTGAATTATCAAACATTAGCCGAATGATCTTCTTTGACCATTCAAGCCTAGGCAAGAACAAAGCAGAAGTTCTAGCCAAGAATGTTCACAAAAAGTATCCTCATGTCGAAACCGCCGCATACCGAGGTGACCTTGAAAGCATGCCGCTAAAAGTATACTTGGACTCAGATGTTATCATAAGCGGCCTTGACAATGCAATTTCTCGAATCTATCTTTCGCAAATATCTCGCAAATATTCCATTCCATTGGTTGACGGCGGAATACTCGGACTCACAGCTCGCGTTCAGGTCTACATCCCCCCAGAGGCACCATGCCCAATCTGCATATTCCCCCCAAACCAGTACTCTAACATCGTTGGCCTTCGAAACCCATGCGACGCTCCGATAGCAGAGCAGACCGTCCCATCATTCTCAACCTCAATATCAGCCATATCTTCCATTGTTGCTCAGGAAGTCATCAAACTAATACTTGGCCTCGACGACTACGAGAAGACGAAGAAATGGCCAGACAGCAGTGGAGGACCATTAGACTTCGTACTCTTCCTCGATCTTAAGAGCAATCGATACACCCCCATGCCACTGAAGAAAAATAACGATTGCTTTGTCTGTGGAAAAAACGGTACGACAAGAACAGCAGCCAAACGATTTGAACTACACCTCAACAACGTTAGAAATAACCTGAAAGACACAATACGAGAGACAACAAACCTCAGGAAGCAAACACTGCTTCTCTTCTCCGAAACCTCCACCGGCGAGAGAAAATTAGAGGGCCATAGAAAACTGCGCCGGGGCGATTACATTAGAGTAATTGCTGAAGACAGCAAGGGAAATTCGAGCGAATCAATCTGTAAAGTAACATAGCTCTGTAACCGTGTTTTTCACCTACCC
Source organism: uncultured Candidatus Bathyarchaeia archaeon (assembly GCA_964459245.1). GTDB lineage: Archaea > Thermoproteota > Bathyarchaeia > 40CM-2-53-6 > 40CM-2-53-6 > FEN-987. Next base: position 9,545 of record CAYWMG010000217.1, on the reverse strand, counting down.
AAAACTAGTCAAAAGACGCATTCGTTCATTAAACTCGGCTACGGCGAAGGATACATAAGTGTTAAAGAAGCCCATACCATCAGTTATAGCGGGATACAGCAATGGCATTATGTCAAATCTGCGGCAGGCCTAATTCCGATGAAGCAAAGTACTGCTTCGGTTGCGGAACGACCCTCACTCCGCGCAATCTTCCTCCACCAAAAGTGGACATAAAGTCTCCCCTCACCTATCCCACAACTCCATCCTCACCACCGTCCTTCGGCCCATCTAGACAGGTACCGAGACCTGGAAGCTGCTACTATCATCCTGACCTACCCGCATCCATTGTGTGCTCTAGATGCGGACGATCAGTCTGTGTCGGATGCACTAGACAATATGGTGTCTTGTCCTTCTGCACCGAGTGCTTCTGGGGCCTCGCGCCTAAGATAGGGTATGCGGGTGAACAATACTGGTATGGATATCCAGATCAGGGTCGGCATCTCTTCTAGACTAGGAAAGCTTACCATCAGTTTTTAATCTCTCAGCGATTTCTTTTACTTTCTCTATTGTAATTCCCAACTCGCTTGCGGCCTTGCTCAAGGAGATTACTCCTTCATGTTTTACGATGTAATCGTAGACTTTCTCGTCAACTGACGTTTCAGAGGGCGCAACCATCTCATTTGATGTTCCGCATTTTTGGCAAAATACTCCGCCTTGCGGGATCATGTTGCCACATGATTTGCAAATTTGACCTCCAGAAACAATTTTGACACCACGAAATATCCTACGTCTCCGAACAAGGATAACCCCCACTGCTAGGATGACTATAGCAGTGCTCCCTCCTCCGACCAGAGCGATTAAGGGGAGATAATCAATACCCCATCTCGCTTCGACGACATAAGGTCGATCAACGCTTAGTGACCAGGAACCGTCACCTTTCACCAGTGTCCCGGGAGGATTAAGATTCCATCCAGCGAAGGTATAAGGCACGGGCCAACTGGCGTCGGCGACTTCGGTAATCCTGACGGTGGCACCCTTATCGTACCATCCGGACCCTGAGACGACCCCATGCGAGGTTGTAACGTCGACATAGTACTGCGTTACGTAGGTCAATGCTATCTTGCGTGGTTTGTCCAACGTCACGCGCAATGAGAAGTTAGCGTTCATCTGTCCGTTGTTAACCCAGTTTGAGAATTTTAGTCGCTCTACAGAGCTTAAGTCAACCAACGGCGGCACCGGCCCTAGCTGAACAGTAGATCCCGCGTCATACCAACCAGCATGGGTTTCGTTATAGTGTGATGTGATACTAGGAGGGTCATATTGAACGGTCACGAGATACTGAACTAGAAGATGAGCAGTAACTACTTTTGGCCTATCGATGATTACCGAGCCGTTGAGCGATTGTCCAGAATAATCGCCCGTCCAAGAACTGAAGCGAAGCCTCGAATCTTCGGCAGCATTAATAATGGAGGGGGATGAGAAAGTTACTTGAGTTCCTGAATCATACCATCCCCCACCTTGAAATTCAAGTCCAGTGGATGGAGGGTCAGAATTTATGGTCAATAGAAACTGAGTCTTCCACAAAGCAGTAGCAGTTTTTGGCGAGTCGAGAACAATCCTATTCGAAGTTAGATTCAAGCCTGAAGCATCGCCCGTCCAACCGGTAAATTTAACCCGAGTCCCCTGACCTTCGTCAACCTCCCCATTCTTCAGGACAGCTTGCGCAGTACGTCCTGCATCATACCATCCTCCTCCGGCAGCAGAGCTGTATGCAGTTTGAATCGTAAGCAGATATTGAGTGGAATAGGTGAAGGTGTGACTTCCTGGTCCGCTGAAGTTCCAAGGCGGACTATTAGTTGAATACCTTGTGCCTTTACCCACTCCGTTGTTGAGAACGTAAGGATCGACGGAAAGCACGTGAGTTCTGTTCTGTAATCCGGATGAGGCAAAATTAAGAGTAACTGGTTTACCGTTACTAAGCGTCCCATTTGACATTCCGTCAACATACAGAGTAGTAGACAGACCAACCGGAAGCCCCTGAACTGAGACTGTGACACTATAGACCGTATCAGCCCAAACAGTTTGGGTGAGAAGAATTAGGCTCAGAAAAGCAAGCAACACCAGGAACACATGAGCATAGCGCAAAGTGAAGAGTCCCAAGTTTCAGGAGTTGACTCAATCCCTTAAGTATTTTACATATACAGCAACCATTGCTCCAGAGTAAAGAACGCCAAGTATGCACGTTTGCGGAAGAACTAAAGATTTGACACGGAGGAGAAATGTATGGCCTCAACCCCATATACCAGAGGACGAAGTCGAGAGTACCAAGTATTGCGGAAACTCCGTGAAGAAGGATGGTGCTGCAGCCGTAGCGCTGCCTCACATGGCCCCGTAGATATCTTCGCCGGTCGCAAAGGGCAGGTGCTTATGGTGCAAGTAAAGAGTGGAAAGGCGTACGCATCTGCACAAGAGAAGAAGCTACTCAAATTCTGGGGCCAAGCCTTTCATGGCAGAGTGGAGATATGGAAGTACAGAAAAGGTCGACCTCTAGAGCGAGAGATCATTTACCCTTGAAATGCGAGCATAATAGAATTCTCAGACCCTCTTAGCGATAACCCAGTCGATTAGATGGTAGGGTAGAATGGCCCAACCCAATCATCGTATGACCATCCACTGCATCCTATTCTATTGCCCATCTCGAGACACTCAAAGGGTGGCTGATGGATGGAATGCGATTCCCAGTAGATTGGGCGTACGGTGGTTTATATGCTACTCTGAAAGGTGAGTGAGACGGCAAGACTTACCTTCGTCCAGAACAGATGTTAACGAGTCTTGAAAATTGGTTGCAAAGACAGACCGTCACGAGCCCGACTTGGATGAAGAGTCTGCAAGGACCTTTCGAAGAACCGTGCAGATTGCCACTGTGGACAAAGACTCGAGCGGGGTACTAGCAGGAGTTAGAAACGCCCCCGCCAACAAATTGGTACTAATCTGCTACGATCATAACAAGGAGATTGCTAAACGTCTTGCCGCAAGCATTAGCGAGACTCTGAAGACAGAGGTTGAGGTTTATGATAAAGTTCGGGTCGAGCATTCCTACAAAGATATAATGCAAGTCTTCTCGCAAATCGTAGAGAAGAACAAGGATCAGTATGACGACTTCCTCTTGAACGTGAGCAGCGGCGACAAAATGATCTGCATCGCTGCTGCCGTTACGTCCTTCATTCTAGGCTTCAAAGCCTTCTTCTGCAAAGGAGATGAGTGCGTCATGTTACCTCCTATCAAACTTAGTTATACGGAGCTAGTTTCTGAAGTCAAGATCAGCATCCTAAGAGCCCTTGACAAGGCAGGAGGTGAAGTAGAGAGCCTGGACGAACTCTCCAAACTCACGAATTACGGAAAACCCTTACTGAGTTACCACATCCATGGATCTGAGGACGCGCGTGGTCTCATAGATTTGGGCTTAGCTGAAGCGACGAGACATTCACGCGGAAGAACCAAAGTCAGACTAACAACGCTTGGTAAAATGTTCCTAGTAGAAAAAATCGAGTCATCTTAACTCCTACTGGCTTGAACGAAAAACAACCGAAACTTCTCCCAGAGTGTCGATAACTGTTGACATTACCTCCAGAATCTTCCTACTAAGATCTTCAGTCTGCGAAACGGTCTCCGACCCATCCACAACCACAGTTACTACTCCAGTAAGATAGGGCCCCGACGGCCGCAGTTTTATGCTAGCAATATCTCGTACTCCTGGAATGGTCCTCAATGCACCCTTCAGGACTGAGGTTATTTCCGAGCTCTCGCAGGCGTCTACAAGGATTAGTGAAGCTTCCTTCACCGTAACGTATGCTACTCCGAGTATGTATACGCCAATTATCATGCCTCCCACAGCATCCAGCTCGCGAATTCCAATCGAGGCTCCCAAAACGCTTGCAAAGACCACGCAAGAGGCTGTCGCGTCCTTGATCGAATTATTTGCATCCGTTCGAAGTGATAGCAATCCGTATTTCTTTGCTACCGCACGCATCTGAAGAGCCCGATACATAGATGCAATACCCGCCGCAGAAAGAGTGACAAGCGCAAGTGCAGGGTAAACAATCACCCTCGGGTTGAGAAAGGTCAGGTAGGAAACGAAGATAATGTAACTAGCGATCACGATCATTGAAAGTGACACTATCAATGCGGAAAACGTTTCCACTTTGTGATATCCAAAATGGAAACGCTCATCAGGGCGTCTACGCGAAAAATGCAGTCCAAGCCACACTATCAAAGAGACCAAAGCATCTAGTAGTGAAGTGACACCGTCAGCCGCTAACCCGACGCTCTGGGTCAAATATCCAACAGAAATCTCAACGATTCCGATGACTAACAAAGTAAGGACTGAGAGCTTGGCAATACTCTCCCCAGCAGAAAAGGGCTCCACCGAAATTTCAGACACAACAATACAAAGGTGAAATTTACTTATTAAATCGAATAGAGCTAGCGAAGTTCAGTAGGATAGCTCGCCATGAACACTGCGAATAGCTCACGATTCAGAGATTCTCCCACCCTATGGATGGCAGCTATACTTGTGCTCGTATATGTCTCGATCGGCATTCTAGGCGGCGATCTATCCTCGTTAAACTATGAATTCGCCTACCCTCTTGCCCAAGTCAATCAAGCCGTCTGGTCTGGAGACGTGTGGATGCTCTTCACTTCAATGTTTCTCCACGCCAACCCCCTCCATCTGGGAGGAAACGTATTGTTTCTATTAATTTTTGGAACATCCTTGGAAGAGCAGGTCTCCAAGAACAAATGGATGATTGCCTACTTCGGAAGCGGACTCGCAGGAAATATCACGTTCCTCCTACTAGGCGGAGATGCAATTGGAGTTGGAGCATCTGGAGCGATATGGGGACTGCTAGCAACAGCGGGCGGCCTTAGGGGTTTAATTGGAATGATGTTCTTCATTGGCTTGAATCTATTCGCTGGAGGAGGGTTCTTAGCTCACGCAGGCGGCCTACTCACAGGCCTAGCATTGCGACATGTTTGGTTTAGTAAGTCGTAAATTTATGGTCCCCACAATGAGTTGTTGCTTATGAGTTTCGAACCACGCATGCGCGGAAAGCGATTCCTAAGACCTGCGGCAAAGAAAGCAAAACGTTCCAAGGAGCCCACTCCATCCTACGACTACACGAGTGAGGATGAACACGATTCCATCCAGGTAGCAACAAACATCCTTAACGCAGTTGATCACTTGGGCAAGCAACGATTTGTTCTTCCACCATTCTCTGAACACCTTCAACGTTGGCTTACAGATCTTCAATCATTGGTGAACGAATTCAAAGACAGAATCCCTGAAGCCGTAGATACCCAATTCCAAACCGAGACTCAAGAAATCTTACTCAATCTTCGAGGCTCATTCTCGAAACAGGCTGAAATTGAGATATCAGCTTCTGATGAGCGGACTAAACTTCAACAAGAACTAACACGTCTTGAGCTTGAGCTTTCGAAACTTGAAAAAACTTACAGAAGTAAATTACACGAAATCCGCCTCAACCATCATAAGTCAAACCAAAAACTCCGCGGAGAGATCGCCTCACTCGACATAAAACGCCTTCAAATTCTACGCAAGAAACCAACCATTATTCAGAAGATAATGCGCAAATCGAAGAGCGGCCTAGAAGGAGCAAGCGCTCAACTTGAATTAAGAAAAACTAAACTTTCAAACGGCCACCAAACCTTCGAGCAGACTCTCCATGACCATAGAAACGAGTATGCCAAGAATCGACAGAAACTCCTTACCAGCATTGATTCACTTAGACAGAAGATTGAGGCCTACAGAAAGAATGTGGAAGACGACGCGCTAGAAGTTAGAACACAGGCTTGCCTACAAATACACTCAGCAATAGATCGAGCAATGATGAAGATTACACCAAGAGAGCCTGAAACGCAAAACACCACTCACGACTGAAGGACTGTTCCAATTGGACACGACAATTCAACTAGAAAAACTTCAAGCATACACCGAGACCCTCACCCACGATCTAATGAAAAATTATGAGAGAAATTTTAGCGAGAAAATAAAGAACATAAAACGATCATCAGAAGACATAGCCAACGTTGCTGACAGACTAGACCTAGCCATCAAGAATGCTTGGGGATCACTGGATAAGACAACCTCCGAACAAGGACTCCGGCTAACTCAAACCATCAGAGAAATGGGTCGGAAACTTTCCGGATACGAAATAGAATCAAACTATGTAAAATCAGAGGAGTTCCACAAGACGGCCGTTGAAATCTCAAACAAGATCATCATGTCAATCCGAAAATATGTACCAAAACTACACAAGGTATTGAAAACGGATATCGCCGCATTAAATAGCACCCTCACCAAGCTTGAGAGCTCCATCAACTCACTAGGAATAACCCTTGATGATTCACCGGGAAGAACTCTTGAAACCTTAGAATTAGAGATCAAAACCCTCCTAGAGAAGAATAGCACAGCAAAAGAGTTAGAGGCACGAAACCAAGAAATCGAGCAATCAATTCTACAATTAAACAAAGACGAAGAAAACCTACTAGGTGAACAAAACCAACTTCTATCAAGAGAAGAATTTCTTCGACTTCAACAGTGCGAGAATTCATTAAAATCTGAGACAGAAAAAATCGAACAGTTCATCCAACCCTTAGCGAAACCACTTCGCAAATTTGAACGAACCCTACCCGAAGACTCACCCATCGACCACAACATACTAGAAAAGCTGATAGAAAACCCGAAAGAAGCCATTTCAAAATACGATCTCCACACTATAAGTCAAATATTCAACTCAGTCGATGACGCGCTAAATCAAGGTAAACTAGGGATTGAAGAAAGAAAACGAAGAAAAGCACAAGAAGTTATTGAAGCCTCAAACCACGGAGAACTCGAGAGGCACCGCACAGAATTCCTTTCATTGCAAAATAATGCACAAACCGCAACCGAGACGCTGATTGCTAACGGACTATTTGACAAAAATGAAAGATTGAAACAACAACTTACTAAAACACGATCCGAAAGCGAACAACTCAAAACCATTCAAAACAGTAACAGAAAAAAAATTGAAGAACTGACGAAGGTTATTTCAAAACAGAAGGCGCTAATAGAATCTGGAATATTGAAACTTTCCGGACGTAAAGTCTCCATAATCGATTAGGCAAAGAGGCCCCCGGCAGGCTACTCAAAGCCACTATCGGATCTTTGGGTATGTCAACGTTCGCCCAAAGAGCAACACTGTAATTGCGTTCAATGTGTAGTATGTTATCAGGTATGGGTAACCAGATTTTCTTATACGCCTAAGCGAAGTGTAGGCGATCATCTTCTTGTTAAATAGAACACGCCCCTGCTTTCTAACTCTAAAGCTGAGCATCACATCTTCTGAGAGTTCCCGGTTTTCATCGAAACCTCCTGCACGCCAAAATGCATCCTTCCTATAGGCACAGTTGAATCCAGCAACATGCGGAAATCCCAGTTTCAAAGAGACCCGTTGAGCGCTTCTGGCCATCCCATACATGAGTTCATCGAGTCGAGAGCCTCCATATGGAAGTGTGGGGCCAGTGACACCTACCACTTCAGGATAATTGTCAAATGATCTAACAGTCTCTTCGAGCCAGTTCTTCGAAGCCGCAGTATCGGCATCAATGAAAGCCAGTATGTTCCCCTTCGCTTTGGACGCTCCAATATTTCGAGCTGCACCAACCGGCTTGTCTGGAACCACGAAAACTTCATCCGCGAATCTATCGGCAATCTTTAACGTAAGGTCGCTACTCCCACCGTCAACAACAATGACTTCGAAGGGGTCCTTCAAAGATTGTTGTTGTAAAGAGGTTAAGCATTTTTCAAGATATTTTTCCTCATTCCACGTAGGAACGATAACCGTAACATCAGTGGCAGCGGCTAGGAATAGCCAGTTTACACGCAACCATGGTATGGGAAATCTAGGTCTCAACTCTCGGGCTGCGATTTCCCCGCGTTTTAGAATTTGACCTGATAAAGTTTGAACATAATCACCATGCCAAGAAAACGGTTGAAATGATTCAGTTAGTGATCTTAGGAGCGTAGGAATGTCGGAGCGTAATGTCGATTCAAAGGTTTGCAGTAGATTCAACGTTGTAAGCAAAATCGCGGGTATTTCATTCGCTCGAGTAAGCAAGATCAGAGAGACGCAGAATGTAAGCGCAACGACAACAACAGGTTGAGTGAATTGTGAATCGTTTCGCATGCTGAAGTTCCATCCGCACGTCTTAACTTGCAACGTTCAGCGTCTCGAATCGGCTAAAAGGATTACTAGTGTTAGATTAACGATCGATGACCAGTTCTACGGTCGATTACAGTTATTTGGAGTTATGACGCAGGTTTGAGTAAGTTGATTTCCGAGAGAGAAGACTCACTTTGTAGTTTGGAGTAGCCACGCGACCCATAACTTAGCGTCAGTAGATACAGACTGACCTAGATTCCGGAAGTCATTATCATAGCTGAGTCTGTAGGAATTCTAATTGAAAATTAAATTGCATCAGAATAGTTAACTGTAATGACTAATACTAGTAGAATAGAAAGAAGGCTTCCGACAATGATTGATATTAGCACAGTCGCTTTTGCAATAGCAGGCGCCATTCTGGGTTTTGGAATGCTCTGGTTCTCAATTCGAGTCTTCAAACTATTCAAAGGTGGAACGGTTGAAAAAGCTTGGCGCAGTTTCGCTCTTTCATCCATAATCCTTGTCGTCATAAGCCTAGTCGCAGTTGCTCAAGCAATGGAGTCAATCATGTTACCAATCTGGTGGCGAGAAGGTAGCGCCCTAATATTCAGACTATCACTCGTATACGCAATGTACAACGCCTACATCACATGGAAAAATCTAGGAACAAAATAACCACCCCCTCAGGCTAGGCGATTATCTAGAACTATCAGCAAAACTAAAACTTCGAATTCTCGCATCCAATGAGACTTATAACGCGCCGATACTAACATGAACGAACAATTTCGTATTCAAGACATCTCTGCGTTAAGGGAAGATCATTGAAAGAGAACAATATTGCTGGGTCCATGAATCTTTCCAAGTTAAGAATCGGCCTAGAAGTGATAGATAGAACCTTACCCGACGGACTTCCATCAGTAGGCGCTATACTCATTCTTAGTGATCCCGGATCTGAAGAACAATACCTACTCGCCCACCTTGTAGCTCAACAACTTTGTGATGGAAAACAGGTCGTGTATGCTGCCTTGGATAATCTTCCTGAGGCCATTAGACAGATGGTGCAATCGCAGGTGAGAAAGGCCCATCTGGATTGGTCATCACTGACTGTTATTGATGGTTACTCAAAAACGGTGGGTGTTGAGAGCGACGAATTCCCGATTGTTGATCCTGAGAACCTGTCCACAATCAATATTGCAATTTCGAGGATGATCAGCGCAAAAAAAATCTCACTCATTGTACTCCATTCATTAAATACGCTAATTCAAAAAAGGGGAGCTCGCGCCGTCCTCGAGTTCCTAAACATATTCGTGGCTCGCACTCGCCAAGCAAAGTGCCTATCGTTAATCA
>CAYWMG010000216.1:0-6170 GCA_964459245.1 uncultured Candidatus Bathyarchaeia archaeon | reverse complement strand
AATCTTCGAGCGTAAGCTCTGGCGTCATCGCATCCTTAGTGTTAACCACTACTGGAATTTTCCTGATAGGTATTCGAACGATAGTCTCAGCCGGCAAGTGGTGCAACCTCTGACCTACCACGTCTTGAAAGTACGTCGAGCCAAGGATTGTTGGCGAAAAAGGGAGGCAGCGTGTCATCGGCGGGTTTCACTAAAAGAGATGGTGCTCCCATGACTGGCTCGAAGACGAGGCCAGTCGTGTCTCGTTTAAGGCCTGGAGCTTTGTCTTCCGAGTTCTGCTTGATCGAAGTGAACTCGGCGCGAATGTTTTCGAGCGCTCGCTCCATTTGGGAATACATGGATTTCAACGTCGCTAACTCTGAGAGAACTGTTGGATCGGGAGTAGCGGTGATTACCTGTGATTGGCTATTTTGGAAGAATGGTTGGGGTTTGATGGTTTCCTCAATTCTTCGCTCGTCGAAGAGCAGGAGCCCAATTCCATGTGAACGGAATATTTGCGCGTCCAAACTGGCTCCTAACAGCCTCGGCGCCACAACGTAAAGCTGAGTCAAAGCACCGCGGAAGGATGCAAGATGGAGCAAGACCTCAAGGATCCGGTTCCTTTGAACTATGTCATTGGCTGTTAGTATGTTCACGATGAGCTTGTCATTGCCCAGCGTGAACGATAATGATGACCCATCCATTCCCAATGGTGAATTCTGCTGTGCACCCATTGCTAGAAAATAGTGAAGGATGCGTTGCTCAATTGGCAAACTACAGCTAGCCACTGAGTTTCATCCATCCCTCTAGTCGCTGCCAATTCCACTCGTAATCGTCTGGTACTGCGAATCCATAAATTATGCAGCCGTGCCACACGGACAACTGTGGAGACGCTGTCATCTTAACGGATACGTTTTTGATGTCTTTCTGCCTCAGTAGTGATTTTATTTTAGTTGAAGCATCGACTGCAATTCCTTCCAATGATTCCGGGACTTTCCAGCTGAAGTTACCTCCGGACAGGATAATCTCACGATATAACAATGGTTGAAGTTCAACCGGGCATCTCTCTACCGATGCAATGATTGCATCACCAAAGTCTAGCATACCACGGAATATGGTGTCACCCATCTTGACGTCACGCGGCCTTGGCATGCCACGAGTAAAATAGCTCTCAAAAATTTCATGGTTCGGGTTGAAGACGTACTCACCAATAAGAAATCTAGTCCATGAGTTTTTCTCGAGATCAATCTCCACGCGCGTTCCAGAAACCTTGTACCTTGCACGAAACTTGCGAGGGGAACGTTTCGCTTCTGTGATTGCTGTCTCTAAATCTTGTGGAACCAGTCCGATCTGTTCCTTCACTTTCCTTACGAGAGATTCTTCATTAGCGAGGTCCCCATAACCCGCGTCTTTCAGGATTTCTGAGGTTATAGCGTTCGCGTCGCCACCGCCTCGGTTTAACGCGACTTGAGCGCTGCTGATGGGATATTTGGAGATAGGGCAGACTTGGCTGTTTCCGTGACCAGACTCTATAACTACACAGGTCGTTACCCCATGTCCTATGGCAACGGCGAAAGGTTGCGGGATCACCGTAACTGCCCGCACCATCCCCGAACGGTTAGCCTGCTTGAAAATATCAAGTAACCGTTCATACATGTAACGCGGAGAGACTGAGGAAAGGGAGGCAACGACATTATACCCCTGAAAGCCATTATTCTGCTTCGTAGGGTACGCGTTCAAACCGAACTCGCATAATGCGCTCACGACGCGCCAAGCGTTATCGTCACTCTTCTCAACCATACCATTTCGCATTGGGTAAACAAGACGCGCGGTAAGATCTTCGGATGATTGAAGATAAAGAGGGACGTCATCCCCCACAACTACATCCGCAGCTGTCTCAAAAGCTCTATACACAGCAGATCTCTTATCCGGAAAATAGCCGCGATTGTTGACAATCCGAGGATTCTCACCACACGTGATGGGACCGAACTTGAAATCGCTAGTTCCGAAATCCATTCCAAATGTATAGTGACTCCGATAATTTTCAAGTGACATTAAGATCGCATCTCCTCCACGACCAAGCGTTTTCCATCGATACGTACGATAACCTCTTGATCTGGAATAAACGGGAATAGAGAGTCCTTCACCACGTCCGCTGGAATATATAATACGCCAGTCTTGCTTCGATTGTCACTCGTCGGGAGTATAATTTTCGCAGACCCCTCAAGCATCAGACAGATCACCATGTAATCAACAGGACAAAGTAACGGACCACGTCATCAGGCATATAACGAGACGTAGGCTCCCCAGAAGCCCTGAGTTAAGTGAAAGTGAAACAGGGGCCTGCCAATTATGAGTTAACCACACTCTAGAGTCTGGATCTGGCTGGAGTAGCAGTCTTCCTATATGTCGCCCAGCTTAGCGCACGTTTTTAGCGGCCCGCCGCTAAAGGAGTTAGAGAATTTGGTAACAATCAGTAGTAGTGAGCTTCAGTTCATAATCAATCACGCTGAGAAGACCTATCCGGAGGAATGCTGCGGTTTCCTTCTAGGAGTCGATACTGACGAAAGGCGAATCCTTCGCGCTCTCTTAGTCCCAAATGCGAATGAAGGTGACCGGCGACGGAGGTATAATATTGACCCCCTCGAGATTATACGTGCAGACGAGATCGCTCAGAAGTCAAATCTTGAAGTAATCGGAGTCTACCATTCGCATCCGGACGCCCCACCACGCCCCTCTCAAGTCGATTTAGAGAATGCGTGGCCCTGGTACACTTACTTGGTTGTGGCGGTCGAGAATGGGCACAAGAACGGTCTGGGGGCGTGGAAACTTAGCGAAGACAGATCCACCTTTCACGCTGTGAAATTAGTAGTTGAGAACGGGTGAGTTTTATGGAGCCGGACTCGAAGGTTAGTTTGTCACTAATTTAGCGAGATTTAGTCGTCCGACGTGAGGAATGGCGTCTTCTCAGAATATAAGCTGTCGAGATTATGACTATAGCTGCTATCGTGACGGTTGTTATTTGATTAAGCGTGATCAACTCATGTATAGTCATCAGAGGTTTGGTTTGTTCCAAAAACAGGTTGATAATGCGCTCCACCCTACCAAGCTTTGCAGCGGCGATTGAATACCAACCGTCTCGAAAGTCATTTCTACAATTCTTGAAAAGCTCTTGTGCATTATTGTAGAGTTTGAAGTTTAACGAATCGTCTGCTCCCAGCATATGAATTGCATGGTGCATCTGTTCAAGTTCAGACCTCACTCTAGATACGTTTTCACGGTAGCTAAGGAAGTTGGCTATTGAAAATGCTCCAAAGGCAATGTCTGCTCCGTATCTTGGTTCGAATCCTAGGTTCGGCCACCAACTCCATATCATCTTCATATATTGAGGCCCTCGACTGGCCATTTGGTAATCGATTGTGTTGAAGTCGATACCGAACATGTGCTCGAACCATGTGGGTTGATGGTTTGCGATCGCCGACGGATTCGAACGTCCTTTATTCACGAACTCGATCATGCCCGTTTTCTCTATCTGGCGCCAGTCGGGTTGGTAGAATTGTGGATACTCGCCCCACGCGCTTGAAATAATGTACTTAGTAGTGCCGAGGGCTTGCAAGGGTATCGCATCCCGGTCGGTAAAGCGCATCTTACCTAACCAGGTAATGGCTAAGAGTGCTGACTGGAAGTAACGTCTGTCGTGAACAAGTTCCCGTAATGCGAGAAGGCCTGGGACTGCATATGCGGCGCTCCAAAGTGAGAGGGCTGATCGCCAACCAAAATCATGGTTGTCAACGTCATATCCATAGTGGTATCCACCAACCGCCAAACTGTCATTGGCATACCCGTGATCACCCCAGGTTGAGGCAGGAGTAGTAACTTGCATGTTCAGAAGCCAATCGGCATATCGCGAGGCTGCAGCAAGATACAGCGGGTTCCGTGTTAATCGATAAAGATCCACCCATGCTAAGATTGAGAAACCAGCATGATTCGTGGACACCATTCTCGAGTACCGTGTTCTGTTCCACTCGTATGGAAGTGCTCCGTCAACGTAAGTGTTATTGAATCCAGAGAACTGACGTGAGAGCATGTAATCTCCTGCTCTAACCGCTCCCTGGAGGTAGGTGGTGTTCCCCGTGATTCGGTAGAGCTCACAGAGGATCCACGCGGATTCTGTTGTTTCGTACATTCGCGGTTTCCAGCCCAGGAGAGAATAGTACTGAGTGACTGGAAATGCTCCCGCAAACTCTCCGCTCTTGATTTGTATTCTTATCAGCCAGTTACCATACTTGTTCAGCATATTGAATGCGGTCTGGTTGTGGGTCAGCCTGTAATATGCGATCAACGTAGCCGCAATTGGGTTCCCATGTTCCGCGGCTGGAAACGCTGCGATAAGCTGAACATCATCTGCTGACGCTCCAATTCCGTCTTGCCTAGCAGTAATGTTGACTTGTTCTGCCCAATACCCGCTATCGTCTAAGGTCTCATTGTGGCCGTTTACACTATAGGTTGACTGGGCTGGAGTTTGTGAGGCATTAGTGGGAAGTTGTGACCGCTCGAAATAGCCATAATAGACATTGAAAATTTTAAGATACTTGTCGTCGTGGCTGAATAGATATGCCCCGAGAGCAGCGTTGGCTCCCAATCCCGCGTCATGTCCACCGATGAGAAAGGCTAACTTCTGCCTCTCTCCGCCTTTAATCCCCCCCGTGTCCGCTGTGATCGTGCCGTTTGAGTAATAGTAAGGATCAAGGCCCCAGGCGTGATCATCAGCGTAGGGTATCCCCCAGTTTGATGAGGGTGGAGTTACTTGAAAGGATGCAATCCAATCAGTCGCCTCCATCCCCAGTTTGAAATTTGCGCGTTCCAACGAGTTAGTCTGAGATTTCGGAAACACCGGACTCAGTGTTGCCGTGAGAATAATGAACAGGCACGCCAACGAGACTGATCGCTGTCGTGATAAACGGAGAAATTCTTTCGTTGTCATCACTCTAGATTTATGGGTGTAAAACTAGAAGTGGGCTTCATTTAATAGAATTTTCAGCAACCGCCTCAGAATGCTACTGAACGGTATCCTACACCTGTATTCTCAATGCTGCAACGGATCTGAGAGACTATTTAGCTTTGGAGAATTTTAAGGAAGCAGAATTAACGCAGTATCTAAGCCCAGTTGGCCTCGGGCCATCATCAAATAGGTGGCCAAGATGCGCATCACATATTTCGCACATAATTTCAGTTCGCTTCATGACGAAGCTGCTATCTGTCTGCGTCTTGACCGTCTTCGCGTCTATTGGAGCCCAAAAACTAGGCCATCCTGTGCCAGAATCGAACTTGGTGTCTGAACTAAATAAGTTGGTGCCGCAACAGGCGCATTGGTAAACGCCATCCTCATGATTGTTCCAGTAAAGCCCAGTGAATGGTGCTTCAGTCCCCTTCTTTCGAGCAACCTGGAATTGTTCTGGAGTAAGCAGTTTCTTCCATTCTTCTTCGCTTCGTTTTTCGCTTTTGACAATCATGTCTTTCACTTTGATCTCTGAAAGTCTTCTATCGGAAGTCGCCAAAAAATGGGTTTCCAAGAATATCTATCTTCTCCCGATTTATCGCCCAATTCGGATAATCTAAGCCGGGAGTTTGGTGCCAATCTGGCATAATTTGGTATAAGTATTAATTTCATGAATGGTTAATTCTTCGATTGGATAGATCGTGAAGAAACAAAAGGTGGGGGACCTCAAAAGATTCTTCGTAGGCGGCATTTTAGGTGGTATTCTTGCTGTTATAATTCTGTTCAGCGGCACAGAATTTTTTGAATTTCCATTTCCACCCTTAGTGATCTTTCAGTTAATCATCTCTCCCGTACCGGGATCAATTCAATCAGTTATGGTTGAAACGTTCCGAGAGTATGCCAAGTATTCAGCCTTCGTCATGTCATCAGCGATTTACGTTCTCCTGTACGGTCTGATTGCTGTTCTTCTGGGCTTGCTGGTAGGAGGAGACATGCATGGCAAGGGAAAGGCTAACAAGGTAACCTTGTTCGGTGTGATAATTCCCACCGCGGTAGGTCTTCTTCTACAACTCCAGTTAGCTAATGCCTTCTCAGTAATTTCCACGGCATACGGTTGGATATTTACCTCACTACTCCTCGTAGCAGCGAATATCATCTACTCGACAGTTGTAATACGCTACACTGCGATAGC
>CAYWMG010000215.1:0-3074 GCA_964459245.1 uncultured Candidatus Bathyarchaeia archaeon | reverse complement strand
GCAAACAAAATAACATGCTTGAACGTTGAGAAGATTCTAAAGACACTACAACTGCCCAGAATTACAACACAGACTCGGAAGATGATAGCCAACCAAACGTTCGGATGCTGAAAGCTGAGAAGAATTTGACCAAACATACCGTAGCTCAGGTAATGACCAAGAAGGTTGTGACGGCAGAGGCATCCCAACCCGTTAAAGATATTCTTCAAGTTATGGCTGACAAGGGCATTGGATGTGTTGTGATTACTGAGGAGAGTTGTCCAACAGGGATTTTAACGGAGCGAGATATTGTGAGAAGAATACTTCAGAAAGACGACATTCTAGGGCTGCAGGCTAAGGAGATCATGACGCAACCATTGATCAGTGTTACTCCAGACACTCCGGTCATTGATGCACTTAATCTGATGAGCGAGAAGAACATTAGAAGACTTCCAGTTGCTCAAGATAATAGATTGAAAGGGATCATTACAATTCACAGCGACTTACTCTATTGGGTTGCTAAGGAAAGCAGATCGGAAAACGACTAGACATAGAATGCGATCATCTTTTCTTTCTCACCAATGTTGTCATCCCATTCTGCGAATATTACGTCTGCTCGAACCAGCACGTCCGTACTGATCACTCTACCGCAATTTGGGCATTTGGTGGTTCGTCCAGGAATTCTTTGCGAGATCCAAGTTTCAACAGATGCTTCACCTTGAATGACGGGCAACGCCTCTGCCTCTACCGCTGCAATCAACCTGCACCCGCATCCCCTACAATATAATTCGAACGGGAGAACCACGGATCCCCATCTCTATCTCAAAACCCCACAATCTCGTGTTAGTAAGCACGGTTGTGGTCAACCCCAAGACGTTCGTATCGCATTAGGATAGCATGTGTGAACCTTTAAGATTCTCAATGGACCGGTCCACTTGTTTCCTATCATACCCGAGATCTTTCATACACTCACTATACTTGAGCATTCCACTATGTGCTACTATGTAGTCGTAGATCTTCATATCATCATCTGACAAACCTTCTCTTAGGTCTTGAAGAGGTTGAATGGGGCGGATTGGTTTCTTTTGTATTTTTTTCTTGAGCGAGTAGTGGGTGATCGTCCTTCTTATAATAAGCGCAGAAGCGGTAAGCAACCCGATTGCGCCACCCATAATGGCGAGGAAGTAGGTTATATTGAATTTCCATTCTGCCACAACATCTACGGGGCGCGCAACGGGGAAAACGAGTTGGGTTGAGTTAGATGAAACGGCCCCGCTCCAATGGTCGAATAGATACGGTAGGCCATTATCAGACGCATCAGGTTTAGCTTGTATTGTTGCAATCTCACCTGCACCCAACCATGCGACTCCGCCGGCTGGTTGTAGAATCGTATCCGGGAAGGTTGAGAGTGCCCTCACTCGATACTTTGGTGAATAATTCACTGCGATGGTGGTATGATTTCGAAGCGTAATAGGCAAGGAAGGGTTGAAGCCTTGAAACTCATAGCGTGTGTCGCCCTTGGCATTCACGAGAACTAACATGTTATCCGCAATATCACACTGAAACATAGACCCAACCAAATATTCGCCAGTTGGTTGCGACTGGGACCCTGCGACGGTGACGGCCCTAGTGTCTCCTCCTACAAGGCCAACCTGTAGTTGAGCTGACATTCCACTCGGCAAGTTCGCTCTTACCGTCACCATGACGAACCGGTCAAAGGAAGCTATGAAAGTCATAGGGTTATTCAGTATGACTTGAAACAGTCCGCCAGACGCGTTTGCATTCTTCATAACTTGGCCGGTGATCGGATTACTCCAACCCGTAAATTTGTAGTTCAATGTGGTAGTGTTAATGTAACTTGGAGTGATGGCGAATTGGACTGTTGCATCTCTTGGTAAGTAATCGCCGAATCCTTTAGAAACTTGGAACTGTGGATTACTTCTGTCAGCTCCATTCACTTTGAGCGTTAAATTGCTGACAATCTTCGGAGGCAGGTCAGCCATCAATTGCAATTTATAACTCACGAGGTAAGTAAACGTAAGGCCAGTTACACTCACATCTGTTGACTGAGTGAAATTTAGACAGGAGTAAAGCGTATCGCCAGAGTTGATTTGATTTTGAACTGAAATCTGTCTCGCCTGGTTTGAAATGGTCAAGGTTACACTCCCCGTACCAATATTCTCAATAAACGTGCCGTCGACGTAGAGAGGAGTTACAGCGTCGGAGTTCAAGCCTTCAACGTTTATCTTGATCATATACGTATCCTGCTGAACGTTAATGAAAAGTGGAGTAGTAGCGGCGACTGAGCTGTCCTCATTTGATGTTGCGGTAATAATCATACTATACGTACCAGGCTGCGTAACGTTCAACACATTCAATGAGAGTGTAGATGTGAATGGCGCGTTACCCAAGGTCGGTGTGAAACCTAAGCTCGCGAAAAGTTGTGATGAAGAGGTTGCTGAAAGCGTTACAGGATGAGGATTCTTACTGTTTAGTGTTCCGACCGAGACGGTTAAAGAGACAGAACCACCCTGCGTAAGGCTGATGGTTGGGTTGTTGAGTGAGACTTGAAGAATTAAACTTACACTAAATGGAGTGTCGTCCATACAATTTTGGAATGTGTATCCTGACCATGAGGCACCGTTACCAGTGTAGACTCCCTTGAGATAGTAGTTACCAGGTTCCAAACCGTCTTGCCAATTATAGGCGAAACCACCAGGCTGTGAGGCGCTCTTATCATTCGAATAGACTTCCCCCACGTAATTGGATTCGACGTTTCCCGTCGCCGTATTCCACCAGTAGAAGGCTATCTTTGAATTAATCAACGGCTGATAATTTCCGGACGAATCCACGTATTGAAGTACACCAGTTATGGTGACTAATCCACCGCTCTCTGTAGCAGTGAACATATTGATTCTCGTTGTCGCATTCAGAGTCGCAAGCACAGGTTTGGTTTGAGAGAGGACTAGAGTCGTGGCTACAAGGACCAGCAGTATTGTTGTCACAGCATGCTGCCTAATTCTCGTTCACCTCTACTGTTTTTTGAAGCATTCTGACAGGAGGTGTTGGGATACGTTGGATAGTTGTGGGTTGAG
>CAYWMG010000214.1:0-2980 GCA_964459245.1 uncultured Candidatus Bathyarchaeia archaeon | reverse complement strand
AAACACCCGGTGATTCCAGTTGACACACACATCTCACGAATAACTAAACGTCTCAGTATCGCTCAACAAAATGCGGATTACGAGACAATTCGCGAAAGTCTAGAAGAGCTAATACCGGAACGCAACAGAATCAGTTTCCATCTGTCAATGATAGAATTTGGACGAAAGATCTGCAAAGCGCAGCGACCCCGATGCCAAGCCTGTCCACTCAAAAAAACATGCCCCAGCAGTCAACTGTAGCTTAGGAAATCAACAAGAGCCCATTATTAACAACACTTTTTAATCAATCTCCATTTCACGAGTAGCAGGCGCTCTCATTGCCGGAACTCGCAGAAGAGGACATACCCTTTTTTGCAGAAGTTACTGCAGGCGGAAGAATAACTATACCTGAAGAAATTCGCAAAATTTTCGAAATCAAAGACGGTGACGCAGTCTTCTGTCGACTGAAGATAATGGTGAAGAAGAAAAATGGGCCTGCGAAAGAAACTAAGCAGAGTTCCGGATAGAGTTAGATAAGAGAGTTCGACCTAGTACAGTTAATTTAACTCGCAGTCTACCTCGCTTACCTCGTTCAACATCAACTAACCCCAGACCTTCTAACCCGTGACCATTCTCCTCCGATCCTCTTATGTGATAACTCAACAAAGGTTTGCCATAGTTCGATAGTTTGCTTAACTTCTCCAGACTCTCAACATCGCCACCGCTTCGTTGAATTGCACGCAAGATTTTCATTTTCGGCTCCGTAATTGCCTGAGTATAAGCGAACTGCATCACCGGCAGATTCATAGGCCGATCTCCCATGACGTCAAAGGCTTTGATCCCGTGTACAAAAGCTGCCGTAACACCAGCACACGTCAAGTGCTTGCTCGCTGAACCGATGTTCACAATAAAATCTTGAAAGTCCTCCGACTCCTTCTGAAGTATCAGGCCAACAGTCTCGAGGATTGTTTGAATATCCACATCATCAACCTTAACGATCTCTACACAGAGTTTCAGCGAATCAGTAAGTTGACTGGCCAATTGATTTGCCTGCTCAAGTGACTCGTTGTTGGTCACCAATGTGACCTTGTGGGCTGGAAAATTCCGCAATCCTACAAACACTGCATCTTCAGACCCCCCAAGCAACACAACCTGAAGAGTCCGTAGAGGCATAACTCGACCTTGTGTTCAGTTCTAGTTAAACTGTTCGAAATTAGATGAAATTGTGCTCAGATTACTAAACCAATTTTATCTAGATTGAGCAACGATCCCCAAATCATTGGAACGTTCAATTTCTGAAAGCCAAAAACGTGATACAATCTTAAGTTCAACGGCAGATTCCACCTAATGGCCACATAATTCGTTTGCAAATGAGTTTAGCCCTCACTACAAGCATTCAATGAATTTGAAATCTGGTAATGGATGATTCTAAGTTGCCGAAGAATTATGCGAATCAACTATCTGCGATAGGTTCGCTATTCGTCTCCTCACCTCTCTATATTTCGGTATTCTTGATGCGGTTCAGTTTTGGACTAGTCCTCTTCACTCTTCCGATCTATCTCCCTAGGCGAGAATTTTCGAATTTTGCTGTGGGTATAGTAGCCGCGGCTTATCCAGTGACTGAAACCATTGTTGGACCTATTATCGGCGTTCTCGCGGATAGACTTGGACGGAAGAAGTGGATTTGGATGGGATTGTGCGTGTCCACGATTGCTCTGTTCGCATTTACGTTGAACAGGTCTATTCTATATCTCATCATTGTACACGCGATTCAAGGTGTCGCGGCTGCCATGATAGTGGTCAGCTCACTCACTATGGCTACGGATGTAAGTACGGTTTCAACACGTGGAAGAGAGATGGGCATTTATGATTTCGCAAACCTAGGAGGGTATATGCTCGGCATATTTGTGGCAGGGCTTTTAGGTTTCCATTCTCTACTCACGCCATTCTATCTAGGTTCGGTGCTTGCTGCAGTGGGTGCTGTGTTCGCATTTTTCAGGTTAAAAGAAGATAAGAGGCGAAAGATCGGCAACGCGTTGCCGCCAATTCAGACCCTACGGCTGCTATTTGCGGACAGGCGAGCAGCGGCAATGTTTCCGATATGGTTGTCCGTGACCACCTTCATCGGAATGGCGCTAACCTTCGGCCCGCGACAAGGACCATCACCTATGATCGCCAGCTGGATAATTGCCGGCGTAGTTTTGATATTAGCATTCACTCAGCCTTTCTTCGGCCAGCTTTCGGACACCTATGGCAGAGACAGACTGATGATGTTTGGGATGCTTTCTCTCATCGGCTTATTCGTTACTGTAATCACAATGTTTAGAGGACACTTTGAAATCATCTATTTGGTTCCGTTTTTTATTGTCTTTGGCATTGGGAGCTTAGCCTTCGCACCTGCAGCCCTGGCTTCACTGGGAGACTTTGCTCCAGAACGTGGCCGCGGAACCACTATGGGTGTTTACAGCATTGTCATAAGTCTTGGAACAATAATTGGACCGCTACTTGGAGGTTATCTTCTGGACGCGTATGGGTTGTCGAGCTTGTTTTATGCTGGTCTCGTTATCCTCATCGTGGCCCTAGGAATGGCTATTCTTATCGCTGGGCCAGGATTTTCGCAACGTGGACCTACGCGGACCTAGGCCTATGGTGCGGTTATAACCGTCGGTTTCTACTAACCTGTATCACCCATTAGGCTCAATATTAGCGCCTGCTGTCCTTTGCAAGGGTCTGCAGTTACGCAATGGCTAAAAGTTCGGATTCCATTCCGCGAGGCATGGAAGCCGTATTTCTGGTTCAACCTTGGGTTCAAGCTCGGACTGCAATGGACTGTTGCAAGCTATGCTACCAAGAGAGAGATGGGAAAAGCCATTTAGAATGCAAACGCGCTCATCTTTCGGCTTGCAACGCGTTACTAGCTGTTCTGAAATTGGAAAAAGGCGCGGATTTTGAACAGGCTATGCGTCAAACTGAGGAAGCCAGAGAAAAATGTGTAAACACC
>CAYWMG010000213.1:0-4640 GCA_964459245.1 uncultured Candidatus Bathyarchaeia archaeon | reverse complement strand
CACTGTGAAGTGTCGGTCGAGAGATCGGGTTCAGGCGCAGAAAGAACCTCTGTCAGCCGTTGACAATGATGCGCTTGCGTTGAGGAGCCTGACAGTAAGGGTGAAATGCCAACCCACGCCGTGAAAGGAATAATAGGCGCCGGTGACCTCCGCCAGAGGCGCGGGTATTCCGATTAGATGAATGTCGCTTAAAACAGAAGGTGGGTTACGGCCAAGACGCCAACCCATACTATTCACAGCTTGATTCTCTAAACTGACTTTATTCTCAGTCGAGTACGTACATGCGCGTACATGCACGAATGTGGCTACTCTTCGGTCTGGTTTGCAGCTTACCCTGTCCCTTTGACAGCATAGAGGTCTGTGACATGAAGAGCCCATTAAGACCCTATCTAATGGAGATCACCTTAGTATTGGCATAAAAAATAAGTTAGTAAGCGTTCGAGCATTCCGTCGATCGAGGAAGTCTACCGATACCTAGTTGCAAGTATCTAATCCTATCTTCTTCAGAAATATTGAGATTCGATTGCAGCCAAATTCATTTCTGAAGTGGCAAGAGCATAATTCTCGAGCGGCTCATAATTTAGGGTTATGAAGGTACTGCCCCACTTGAATGTTGAAAGCAGATGAGCTGCAATATCCTTGAAACCTAGAATGTAGGACGCGGCCGCCAATGCCTCAACAGATGAGAGCTTGTGCCGTTTTGCATAGTTTGTAGGATTTGCGGCGAGTAAGGTAGGTAATCGCCTTGAAAAGCCTGGGAGTTCTCTTGTAAACTGGGCTTTCGCTTTCTCCCAGGAGCAGTCTATCGCAACAACTCTTGATCTGCCATTAGCATTCTTATCACGTGGAAGGAGAATGCTTGACGCCATCGGGTTTAGAACCAGAGAAAATCGTGGAATCTGCTTAACTTTGTATATTGCCTTTGCCAAACCGAATTTTACAAGTCGTGCTGCGGTGCATTTGTGAGGATCATCCTGTCTTAACATTAGTACGTAGAACTCTGGAGCCAGCGCGGCAGTATGCAATTTTTACACTATAGTCCGAAGTTGGTTATCGAAGATCACCTTGTGGCACATCGGGTCGTTCATGATTCTTGGTATGAACCTTATCAAGTCGGTTGGGGTCAAGTGGAAACCCATTCTTTCTTTTGCAAAATCTCCGGCAGCGCCGTTCACGAATGCTCCAGCAACCGCCGCCCTGAATGGTTCAATTCCCTGTGCCATTAATCCTGCGACTACTCCTGCGAGAACATCTCCTGTGCCACCAACAGTCATGCCAGGGTTTCCAGTGTTATTTAATTTCACGCGAGTTCCGTCGGAGACAACATCTGTATGGCCTTTGAGCACAGTGACGGCGCCTGAAGTAGAGGCAAACGCTCTCACTTCCTCAACTCGTGAGTTAAGATCACGAGCTGGGTCCCTTCCTGACACTGATTCAAATTCATCCGCATGAGGAGTAATAACGACCGATTCGTTGAAAATTCTCTTCTTAACACGACCCAGCGCCTTTAATCCGTCAGCGTCAATTAGGATTGGTTTCTTCAAATTGATGCAGATGTTAACAATCTTCCTGACAGCGTTAAATGTCTCTCTTGCTAATCCTAGACCTGGACCGATCACAATCGCGCTGGCCTTATCGAAGTGGAGAGTCAAGAATTTCAAGTGACTAGATGAAAGGTTGCTTCCAGGAAGCTTGAGGGTGATTATGCTAGGGGAGAAGGAGGCTATTGATTGCGCAGCCATTTCAGGTGCGGCGACGTTAACAAGATCCACTCCTGTTCTATAGGCGGCTAGAGCAACTAGCGCAGGAGCTCCACTGAACATCTCGCTACCACCAATGACGAGGAGGCGCCCGAATTGCCCTTTATGAGCATCGAGTCTTCTTCCACGTGATACAGCCTCGACGTCTCCAGGTCCAGCGTACGTCGCCGCTTCTGGCGGGATACCAATATTGGCAACTTTAACCTCGCCGCAATAGTGTTTGGCCTTACTGAATCCTTTCTTTAAAGCGTGTAGAGTGATAGTGAGCTTCGCACGTACAGCTTCGCCTAGCACTTCTCCCGAATCTGAGTCAATTCCGGTGGGCACATCTACTGCAATTTTGAATCCTGCACTACTATTGATCACTTGTACAGCGCGCAAATATGGTTGGCGTAGCTTTCCATGTATTCCAGTACCTAGAAGAGCGTCCACAACAACGTCAGAGTCTACTCCAGAGATCATGGACGAGTCTTGGTAGCAAGTGATTTTCACACTCGTAGACATCGCTTTCAAAGCTTTCCAATTGGAGATGACGCTGGGATCATGGAGTAATCGTTCGTTGCCAATCAATTTGAAGAAAACCTTGAATCCTCGCGAACTTAGGTGCCGAGCAGCTACCATACCGTCTCCACCATTTCTTCCTGTGCCAGCAAAGATTGCAACACTGGTACCATTCCCAAAACGGAGAGCGATCTCATCAGCTACAGATCGTCCAGCGTTTTCCATCAATTGCAGAGTCGAGACTCCGAGGTATTCCGAATTTTTATCAAGGATGGCCACGTCGAGCGAGCTAAGAGTAGAATCCTGAGAAGGCAAAGCGTTAGCCCACTATTGTGACAACTCGACTCTGGTAAAGATTGCTGAAAAAGCCATTGCGTAGACCTGAATTCTGAGCCTAAATCCAGTTTCATGGGCAAATCTTTTTAGTTCTACGGAACGCATGAGGTTACGGTGAGGTTTTGTAATGCCAGTAGCCGTCGTACTCATCAATGCTGAGATAGGGTCAGAAGAGGAAGTGGTCAGTGAACTACGAAAGATTGGAAACGTCAAAGAATCTCATACAGTATACGGTGTATATGATATAGTTGCTAAAGTTGAAGCTGACTCGATGGACAAATTGAAGGAGATTGTGACATGGAAGATTCGCAGGCTCGACAAGGTTCGTTCCACACTCACTATGATCGTTGTTGAAGGATCATAGTGATCACGCTGGTCTGGCCTAGATTATTACCTACCCGGTAACAATAGTGCAACTTCACATTGGTCTGGATGACACAGACTCAACAAGCGGTGGGTGCACAACCTATCTCGCCGCGCGTATTGTGAAGACATTAACTAAGCTTGAGATCAAATTCACCGACTACCCAAATATTATTCGTCTAAATCCGAATATTCCATACAAGACACGCGGAAACGCAGCAGTTGCCCTACGACTCGAAGTAACAGAGACACAATACAATACTATTCGAGAACTAGTGTTAGAAGAAATTGAACAAGTGAGCAAAATCGGACAGAAAGACACAGATCCTGCTGTCGTCTTCTTAAAACAACAACCCCCATCATCAATAAAGAGGTTAGCGCAACGAACATTATGCGAGATTGTTCCAGTTAGAGAAGCAATTAGTAAGATTAAGCGCTCGGACGCTGAAGCAGCATCTTACGGTAGTAACCTTGGCCTAGTGGGAGCATTAGCAGCAATCGGAAATACAATTGAACAGGATCATACGTTCGAACTCATCGCATACCGCAGATCTCAAAATTATAGGAAACCAAGAAGAGTCGACAAGAATTCAGTATTACGTATGAACTCACTCACAACACCATTAACATTCAACAACTACGATGAAGAAAGCAAACGGGTGCTCTTGACCCCACACGGACCAGATCCCATACTCGTTGGGATTCGTGGAGAAACTCCGGAAGTTGTCAGGAAAGGATTCAACCTCCTCACGATACATGAACCAATCGAGAGGTGGGTCATATTTCGTACCAATCATGCTACGGATGCTCACCTCAAGGCATCCAAACCCGGAAGAGTGAAGCCATACTCCCCAGTAGTTATCTCAGGAACGATAGCCGAAAGACCGAGAAGACTTGTCGGCGGGCACGTGATATTTCCTATACAAGCTCAGCAAGGATTATTCACTTGTGCCGCATTCGAACCAACAGGAAGTTTCCGAGACGTCATCACCGAACTTATCCCAGGAGATAGAGTGACTGCATTTGGAGGAACGCCAGGAAAGCATGGATTAACAATTAACCTTGAAAAACTGTGGATTCATAGTCTAACCAATTGGGTATCCTTTCAAAATCCTCGTTGCCCAATTTGTGGCAAGAATCTCAAATCTGCTGGCCGAGCAAAGGGATTCAAATGTAGAAGATGCTCCACAATAGCCCCGGATGCTAAGAAGATACAACTATACAGAGAAAGGAGACTAAGACCAGGCATCTACCTCCCCGGCACGAAAGCGCATAGGCATTTGATCAAACCTCTATGTCGATATGGACATGAAAGAATATGGAATAATAAACCACCATCAGGGGATTGGCATCGTCCGTGACTTCCTCCCACGGTTAAAGTTCGTCAGCTTCTTGGTTCTTAGACGATAATCGGGTGGTTGTGTGCACACCAAGCTCTTCATACACTAAGGGTGCGGCCCATCCTCAGGATATGGAATCAGGTATTGAACTTCTGGAAATACTGCTTACCAGTAGCCGTACCAGGGATGCCAACCGTGGGGTCCCGAGTAGTATGGGTAGCTTGGATAGGGGTAGTAGGGTGGGTAAGATGGAGTCGGGTAGTAGTAGTTGGGTGTGTAGTACGGACGCCAATACCATGGATATGGCCACGCGCCTAACGTGTATCCGGCGAGTCCGCCT
>CAYWMG010000212.1:0-1938 GCA_964459245.1 uncultured Candidatus Bathyarchaeia archaeon | reverse complement strand
CCGGAATTTTTCAGGATTTTCTAGTCGGCCATGAGAAGAAGAGACATTTCTGGACAAAATAGAACCTGGTTTCATAAAGATCACAATTAACCCTCTAAATACCTGCCATCAGACGTGTTATTCTGATAATTGGAAGATGCAGCTATGAGTGAAGAACGAGAGGGCACGATCTCCAACATCAGACAGCTTATCGTTGGAGTGGACCGAGAGCGAATATGGATCATGACTATCGGACTGATGGGCATCATATTCTCAATAGTCTTTGCAACAACAATGATCTTCTGGCTAGTCCTAAACCCAGTGGGGATAATTGGGTTGGAATCTTTACGATTCATCTTCAGGGCATCTACGTGGATCTTTGGAATCTGTTCCGTGATCTCTATAGTTGCAGGAATCAAAGTGCTGCACTTCATCAGAACGTGGCATAAGAACTACTCAAACCTTCAAGCGGCCGAAGAAGAACTTGAAAGGAAATATCTCAAACGCGATAAACCGCA
Source organism: uncultured Candidatus Bathyarchaeia archaeon (assembly GCA_964459245.1). Taxonomy (GTDB): domain Archaea; phylum Thermoproteota; class Bathyarchaeia; order 40CM-2-53-6; family 40CM-2-53-6; genus FEN-987. The sequence continues at coordinate 1,441 of CAYWMG010000212.1, read as the reverse complement.
GTAGACGGCGCAACGCCCTACTCGCTGCCCTGAATGATTGACTCAGCGATCAATCAGCAAACGCAAGTTCACTTAGCGGATTGCGGACGACTGAACATTCGATAGGTGGGATACACAATGAAACAGAAACGTGAAATTGAGGAATAGACGGCAACTTGACAGAAAGTGGAAGAGTAAGACGTAAATTTACCGGCGAACTATGAGGCGTAGTTGGCTGGAATATGTCGTCAGCAGTGCCCGCAGTTCAGACTGTGGATCTCACAAAGGCGTACCGAATAGGGCGTGTCGACTATCCGGCACTCAAGGGTATCAGTATTAAGATAATGAAAGGAGAACTTGCGTCTATAATTGGCCCATCCGGGAGTGGAAAATCCACTCTGTTGAACCTGATCGGTGCACTAGATTACCCCACATCCGGCCACATCTACATAGATGGAGTTGACCTGCGAAAGCTTAACGATGATCAACTCTCTTTACTAAGAAATAGGAAGATTGGTTTCATCTACCAGTCATTCAATCTTATCCAGCGCCTCACCGCAGGCGAGAATGTTCAGATGCCACTAATCGCCCGAGCAGTGGACCCGAAGATGAGAGAAGCTAGAGCACTGAAAGTGCTGAAGGCAGTTGGGTTGGGCCAAAAGTCGCACAAGCGACCAATGGAGTTGAGCGGTGGAGAACAGCAACGAGTAGCAGTAGCCAGAGCATTAGTCACCGAACCATCCCTGGTTATTGCTGATGAGCCAACGGGCAACTTGGACTCTAAGACAACTGCTGACGTAATGGCTACAATAACCGAGATGAACAAGAAGTCAAAGACCACGTTCATAATAGTTACACATAATGCAGAGATTGCCGAAAAAACTCAGAGGGTAATATCCATTAGAGACGGATTGGTTGAGAAAGATCAGTATATCCATCGACTGGATTCATTCTCCAACCCTGAACAAGGGAAATTATAAAACCATGTTAAGAAATCTTCTTTAGATCTATAACTACATGCATGGGTGTGGAACGGTTTGAAAGTAATTGACTTCCTCGCACTAGCCGTCAAAGCCTTGAATGACCGCAAGATGCGAAGCCTGCTAACCATCCTAGGCATCACGATTGGTGGCGGACTGATCATGGGATTAATCGCCAGCAGCAGCGGCCTGAGCGCGAGTGTTGGTTCTCAGGTAGGAAAGATTGGAGCTAACACGATAATTATTCGTGCCGCTGGCGCAAACTTCGTTTCAGGAGGGCAGTCTGCATATCAGTTGACATCTCGTGATACGACCATACTGCAGCATATGCCTGACGTAACTTTGGTCGTCCCATACTACAGCAAGAACGTTCAAGTCTCTCTTGGCGGGCAGGTACAGTCAGGAACGTTGTACGGAATTGACTCAAAGTATTTGCCCACTCTCTACAACGGGCTAACTCTCATGGCAGGGAATTATCCCAG
>CAYWMG010000211.1:0-5945 GCA_964459245.1 uncultured Candidatus Bathyarchaeia archaeon | reverse complement strand
GATGCAGAATTACTCGTCCCGCTTTTTGAGTGTCAGCCACCTTGATTGGGCCTGTTGAAGTTTCAAGAATACCAATGTCTCCTGGTTGGCCTCCGCCTTCAGGATAGAAACAAGTCTTATCCAGCACCACATACTGCTCGTCCACTATTGCGATTACTTTGGCCTCAAACTCTGTTTGGAATGAATCCTTGTAATACAACGGGTCCGTTTCAGGCAGGTTCTCAGTTTTGTCTTTCAATTTCGATGTGGCGACCCCTTCATCTTCTCCCGCTCTCTCTTTAGAGAGGTGGCGTTGAGCAACCATGCCATAGAAATTCTCGGGTAGATTTACTTCTAAGTGTATTGGTTCGGAAAGTTCCTTTACAAACTCCGGCACGAGACCATGTGAGTCGTATAATTCAATTAATGTTTCTTGAGGAATCTCACGTTGATGTCTGCGGTTCAGTTCGCCCGAGATTTTCTTGACTAACTCTGAGCCGCGTTCTAATGTTCGTATGTATTTTGTCTCTTCAGATTTTATTGCTTCAGCGATTTCACTCTTCATTGATACGAGCTGTGGAAAGTCTTCTCCCCAGTAATCTACTTGTGCGTTAATGATCTCGATGATTCGATCTTCGATTCCCAATCGGCGGAGCGTACGATAAGTTCGCCTGAATAATAATCGAGCTAGGTATCCTTCTTCCACGTTCGATGGTACGACGCCTTCGGATAGGAGAAATACCATCGTTTTGGTATGGTCAGCTACCATCATCACGCTCTCAATTGGCAGGAGGACTTTTTCAAGCTCCTGCCAATCCATCCCTAGGATTGACGCAATTTTTTTCCTTGCATCTGTGCGATTTCCAATTTCAACATTCATGTAACTGGAATAGGGAACCACTTTCGCTATGAGATGTTCATCATATTTCACTGAAGCTAGGTTGAAGATTTTATCAAGGACTGGGCCATAGATTACTTGGAACGCGCTGGGTTTCCCTTGACTAAGCCAAGCCCAACGTTCGATTCCGTAGCCGGTATCAACAGTTCTGATTGGAAGCTTGCTTAGTTGAGCTTCTTGAACTTTGTACTGCATGAATACTAGTGTTGAAATCTCTAGGCCGCCACAAAGGCATTCTAGGTCAGGTCCTGCGTTTCCTCCACCTGACCAAAAGTGTTCTTTATACGAGATTGTGTCAGATTTTAAGCCGAATTCTTCCGTTGCTAGTTGATGATGATATTTGATTGTTTGATCCATCCAGTAAATATCCTTGTCTGGATAGTTGAATGCATGGGCTCCGCCCATCTCGAAAATTAGATCATGCCGACCTAAAGTGGGGCCGACATTGTCAATATCGGTAAATCGAATGCTGGGCTGGCTAACGACCAATGGGTTTGCTGGTGGTGGAATTGTTCCATCTGTTACGTATGGTTGAAAATCATAGATGGAGGCTCCTACCAAGAAAACGTCGTTTCGCCATCTCGCGACAACTGGGTAAGGCCTAATTCTCGTATGGCCATTCTTCTCGAAGAATGACAGGAATAGTTCTCTCATTTCATGAACAGAATAAGGCCTGTTGGCTGGAGGCTTGCCGATGAATGAATATTGAACGCAGGGGCTATCTCCACAGAGAGTTTGGTCAGGCTGTTGGCTCCAGAAATAACTACCGCAACGTTCACATCTCTTACGGAGGTAGCCGTTCTCTTTAAAGAACGGAACGGCGAATTCCTTTTCATCGATCTCCACGAGTCTTCAATTCCTCTAGTCAAACTTGGATTGGGTCTGCTTTCTCCTTCCTGTTCTCTTGCTCGCTTCTGATAGGTTCATTCCCTGTTTTCCACACCAGGCTTGATGCTTATCGTAGAGGTTCTTGCCCTCGTCGCTGTTAGTGAATCTGGCTCCGCAACGGCAAACGATGTACTCTTCGGACAAAGACTCTCAGGAGTTAGATTAGCAGCCGCTATTATAGAGTTTAGAGAAGCTACGCTAACGAGGAGACAATAGTGAGGAGATAGAATGGGTTGAGTCTGTGTTAGATTAACCGAATAGAGCGCCGAGACCAGCCAATGCCTCTTCGCTCTTCTTCTTGTCATCTTCAGGAGCCTTGTCTTCTTTCTTGGTCGCTGCCGCGGCTGCTGCAGGTGCCGCTGCAACGGGCATAGCTTGCGCTGCTTTCAGAGCGTCATCAATCTTTATCTCTGATATGGCTGCGACAAGTGCTTTGATTCTTGGTTCTTCCACTTTTACTCCGGCGGCTGTTAGAACTTTCTTAACATTCTCTTCTGATACTTGACCGCCTGCCGAGTGAAGCAGGAGTGCTGCGTATACGTATTCCATTATTTTTCACATCAATCTTGATAGGTTCGACTGCTTACCAAGTGTCCCTCTTTTCAACCTTTTCCTTCGGGAGTAGGTGCCTGCTGTGTGGCGGGTGTCTCGGGCCTGATTGTGGAGATTGCGGAGGATAAGGCGTTCATGTTGGCATAGGCTTTCCGAAGAATCATAGGTGCAGTTTCCTTCGTGAAGTATTCTGACTCCACACTCACGGCAACGGCCTGTCGATAGGCTTTTGCGATGATCGCTGGCGCCGTTTCTGGTAGCATTATGCTGGCTTCAAGGGCGAGTCCGAACGCTAGCCTAGCCGCCGTCGAGAATTGTGATTTCATCTGGTCAAGGTCTAAATTCAAGTCGCTTGTTCCCAATACTGAACCGTTATCATAAGCATAGGATAGCGCGAGTCCTGCTTCCATAGGTTTCATTCCCAACTTGGATAAGAGTGAGGCAGTTTTTGTAGAGATCGTGTCTCCTTTCCTGGCGACTATCGTGTCTTTGGCAATGAAGATGCTGCCGCCCTCTATACGGGTCTGGACCTTCGCCTCATTGAACTCGCTAATCACTGGCCCAGGCTGCAGGCCAGTGTTTCCAGCGGGAACCATAATCTCGCTAGAGGCGATATCGCCTCCCTTTGCTGGAACTCGGACTTTGTTCTTGTTCAAGAATAGGATTAGTTCAAAAGGATTCATCTGTGTGAAAATAAGGACTTTAGATCCGGAAACGCCTTCCGCGAATTTATCCAAATTTGACCGTTCATCGGTTAGTTGTTCAGCCGCCTTTCGTAGAATGGTGTTCTTTGCAACTATTAGCTCGGCTTTCCCGCGAAGTTTCTTCCTAATTTCCTGAATTTGTGATGAACGCACCTTCTGTAGGTCTGCGACGGCTACCACCGAATATCGTTTAATGAGGTCTTGAAGATCTGAGTAGATTTCCTTCTTCCAGACAGCTACTTGACGTGTTAACATGCCGTTCACTTCGTAATCCCGATCTTGACTGGTTTGCCCATGGTCGACTTTATTAGAATTTCACCAATATTCTTGAATCCACGGTCAAGCTTCTGTTCGATTCTAGAGATGACCGTTTGAATGTTCTCTGCGAGTTTGTCGTCAGGCATGTTCTCTGTTCCAATTCTACACTGTAGGACTTGTTGTTCTCGCATTCGTACACGAACCATCTTTCGATGGCCGGACACGATCTGTTCGATTTGAGCGTTTGGTGGAACCGGAGTGGGCATTTTCCCTCTAGGACCGAGGAAAGATCCTAGGCCTCTGCCCACAAGCGGCATTAACGGGGCTTCAGCAATGAAGAAGTCATACTCTTGTGCCAGCTTTCGGGCTGCTTTCTTGTCCTTGCTGAATGAGTCCAACTCTTGTCTGCTGACGAGCAGATCTGCACCTGCTGTCTTAGCACGTGTACCCAGGTCTCCGGACGCTATTACACAAACCTTAACGCCCTCAGACGGGTTGGGAAGGGGGATCGATTCATTTATCCTATTTTCAGGCTTCTTCAGATCAACTTCTCGAAGTTTTACTACTAACTCAATAGATTGAGAAAACTTACGTTTGACTAGATTCTGTCGTAACTCACCTAGTGCCCTAGCAACCTCATCCTTGGAAAGTGGCAATCAAGAGCACATCTAATCAATTTTCTAACGGTTGATTCCCACTGCTCAATAAAAACGTTTTCAGCGAGCAAAAAACATCTACACCTTCAGATTAATAGCAGACACCCACATCATAGAGACGGTCATAATCTTTGTCTGAAGTGAAGAATTTCAAAATTGCCGGCGAAATCAGGAAGGGAAAAGGGTGTATTCCATTCAATGTGCAGATTAGTGCACTGAAACAGGAGCACGCAATGCAACGGCTTTACGCAGATATGGGCAGCCGGCATCGTGCGCGCAGATTTGAGATTTTGATAGAGTCAGTTCAAGAAATAAATCCAGAAACTCGAGCTGAAGAGAATGCCAACCCCTCAAGTAAGTGAAGAAGAAATCGTTAGACAACTAGCAACCGAGATTCGAATTCTAGAAGGTTCGGTTACCGCGCTACAGACGAGGCTTGAAGTGGTAAGAGCAGCTATTAACGAAGTAACACTCGCACACACTACACTTGAAGGGTTGAAGAATCTTCAAAGCGGCGATTCAACTTTGGTTCCAGTTGGTGCCGGAGCATACGTGAGAATGACGGTTACAGACTCTAAAAATCACGTGATGGTGATTGGAGCCGGTGTTGCAATGGAAAAAGACGTGGGAGGTTCAGTTGAAGAATTAGGAAACAGACTACAAGAATTTGAAAAAGCAAGAACAGCAATTCAACAACAACTCGACCAAACAGTTGCTCGCTACCAGCAGGACCGCGATGCGCTTGAGGACCTTCTTAGACGGCGCGAATCTACGACAACTAAGACGCGGTAAACCAGCTGGAACTTATCCTCTTTTTGACTACCGCGTCAAAGATGAATACATTCTTGTTTGAAAAGCTAAAGTTAGGATTCAACGGCCTCGTCAACAAAGTCTCACAGAGGGAACTCTCCGAGAAGCAAATTTCTCAAATTTTAGACGAATTTCTGTTAGTACTAGTTGAGAATGACATAGCGTATTCTGTTGGAAAACAAATCTGCGATAATTTGCGCAGTAGGCTTAAAGAGACTCAAATTAAGAGATTTGGAGACTCAACAGAGCCAGCGAAGGCTGTACTGCGTGAAGTCCTTCTCGGATTACTTCAAGGTAGCGGAGAGTCAAGATTCTTCGAAGTTCTTAATCGATGTAAGAATGAGCATAGACCTGCTGTCATATTGTTCGTCGGAGTGAACGGCACTGGAAAGACTAGCTCGATCGCTAAGTTGGGCTATGTGCTCTTGGCGGATGGATTTTCCGTAATCATGGCAGCAGCAGACACTTACAGGACAGGCTCTATCGAACAGATTGAGGAGCATGCACGCCGGATTGGAATAAGAACGATCAAACACGATTATGGTGGCGATGCGGCAGCAGTCGCGTTTGATGCTGTGAACTTCGCCAAAGCACATGGAATTAATGTCGTGTTGATTGATACTGCGGGGAGAATGCAAACGAACAAAAATCTACTGGAAGAGATGAAAAAAGTTGCTCGAGTGGCAAAGCCAGATCTTACGATACTCGTCGTCGATGCACTAACTGGAAACGACGCAGTTGAACAAGGACGCATCTTCTCGGAAGCCATCTCAATAGAGGGCATCATTCTGACAAAACTTGATGCTGACACAAAAGGAGGAAGCGCGATATCCATGGCATCCATCATAGGTAAGCCGATCTTCTTTGCAACAATCGGTCAAAACTATCAAGATCTAATTCCCTTTAACCCAGGCCAGATGGTTTCGAGAATAGTCGAGTAAGAATGGCAGTTCTAGTAATAGCATCTCAACGCGACATTGCCGCACAAAACATCGCTAAAGAACTGATCCGTACAAGAGACTTTAAACCCGTCTCCGGCTCAACCGACTTGTTCCAACAGTCTAACGTGCTCTTGAAGTATGTCGATTCCGATGGAGTGTTCACGGACAAAGTTAGCGTGGCACAAAATGTTGATTCGGTAATATTTGCTTCAAGGCATAGAAGCGAACGCGGTGATGCCGTTCTCACGGTTCACTGGAC
>CAYWMG010000210.1:0-5726 GCA_964459245.1 uncultured Candidatus Bathyarchaeia archaeon | reverse complement strand
GCCGTCTACGAACGTATCAGATCAGAAAAGGTCAAGGAAGCGAACTAGAATGGCACAGGCATATACGCCAGGACTCAAAGTGAAGAAGTTCACAATAGTCAGCAAGACAAGAAGATTGCCACTGCCCGGAGAAGTCCTAGTAAGAGAAGGAGAGAAAGTTACCCACGACCAAACCGTAGCCAGAACAGAGATTCCTGGAGAGATTAGCATGATTAACGTTGCGAATATGTTAGGAGTAGAACCTGAAGACACGAATGCATACATGCTGAAGAAAGCGAACGAATCTGTACAGCTAGGCGACGTCATAGCTAACCGCACTTCGTTATTTGGCCTCTTGAAATCCAGTGTGAGAGCACCCGTCACTGGAACTGTTGAAATGGTTTCCGCAGTAACTGGGCAAGTCTCGCTGAGAGAACAAAACGTCCCAGTAGAGTTAAACGCGTACATCCCTGGAAGAGTTGTTCGAGTTATTCCCGGAGAAGGTGTAACAATCCGTACACCCGCCGCTCTCGTTCAGGGCATCTTCGGCATCGGCGGAGAGACATACGGCGAATTGAAAATAGTTACAGATTCACGAGATGAGACTCTAACTGGTGAGAAGATTGAAACATCATGCAAAGACAAGATCCTAGTTGGCGGAGCCCTCGTCACAACAGACGCCCTCACCAAGGCAACCCAAATGGGAGTTAGAGGAATAGTAGTAGGAGGGATAGAACATGAGGACGTGATCAAATTCCTTGGCAGCGAGATAGGGGTAGCAATCACGGGACAGGAGGACCTTGGCACTACCCTCATTATTACGGAAGGATTCGGAAAAATAAGCATGTCCACCGGAACCTTCGACCTGCTCAAATCATTCAACGGAAGAAGAGCTTCAATTAATGGCGCTACCCAAATCCGTGCAGGGGTAATGAGACCAGAAGTAATTATCCCACTAGAAGAAGATGAAGCCAGAGAACAGAGTGAAGAAGCTGACGAAATCAGCGGAGGAATGGCGCCAGGAACTCAGGTTAGAATAATCAGGGATCCATACTTCGGCATAATCGGGCGCGTATCAAACCTACCGGTAGAACTACAGACGGTTGAATCTGAATCAAAAGTGAGAGTCGTAGAAGTAGAACTGGAAAATAGAGAAAGAGTGATTGTGCCCAGAGCTAATGTTGAGATTATAGAAGATTAACAGAAAACTCCTCACAATCGTTAGAGTTTAGCGATGGCTCCCGCAATGGTTAGGGCTTTGTCAAGAGTTCTTTGATGAGATCTGTGTAGATCTCTACGGCATTGTTTAGTTCAGCTATGGTTGTGTATTCGTCGGGTATGTGGGCAGTCGCCTCCACGCCTGGGCCATAGTTGATAGCGTCTACGCCCATCTTCTTGTAGAATATAGCATCGTTTCTGCCAGCGCTGATGGTCGCCACAGGATCCGTTCTCAGTTTGGATTTGATGCATTTGCTTAGAGCGAGCGCTACTTTCGAGTCTAGAGATATCACGGACGCCGGTACTGAACTCAGGATCTTCACTTCATGTCTGGCGCCCACCCGTTGGGCAGCAGTTTGGAAGAACTTCACGAGTTCTCTACCGACTTCATCAACATCCTCCTCAGGGATTACTCTGCGGTCGAAGCTGAATGTGAATTCTCCTGAGATGATGTTATCCTTCTTAGAGAGTGACTCAGCGTAGCCTCCAAGGTTGATCGTTGGGTGCTTTCCCTCTGGCTCTTCAGTGGGATGTTTGGTCACTTTAGAGTCTAGTAGCGGTTGATAGTCTTTCGTGAACTCTGAGACGAGCTGTGAGGCTTTGACAAAGGCGTTCTCTCCCTTCCACGGCGTGCTTCCGTGAACTTGTTTGCCGAGAACCTTCACTAAGCCTCTAACAATGCCTTTGTGCCCTATCGTTACACGTTCGACTGGCGGATGGGTTGGCTCAGCTATGACCACGTAGTCTGGTTTTGCTCTGCCAGATTCAACCAGGTACCTTGTGCCTGCGCCTCCCGACTCCTCATCTGGCACGAAGGCAACTTCCACTGTTCCACCGAGTTTCACCTTGCTGTCAGTTATATGCTTCAGTGAACCTATTACGGCAGCTATACCGCCCTTCATGTCCGTCGACCCTCTGCCGTATATTCTGCCTTCTTCGACGACTGGTTTGAATGGGTCTCTCTTCCAACCCGCTCCAGCCGGCACAACGTCGTAGTGGCCATTGAAATGGAGGATTGGCCGCTCGGATCCCCTCCTTCCCAACACTATCTGCCGCGGGTTGCCTCGGTGGTTAGGAGCATAAGGGTAGTATTTGTCCAAGTAATCTTCAGGTATGGTAACTAGTTCGACGTGGAACCCCAACTCTTCTAGATGACTTTTTAGGAAGTCAGCGCATTTTCCGTATCCGAGTCCTGGCGGATTAACGGTCTGTATGGAGATTAGGTCGCGCAGCAAGTCAACGGTGTACTTCTCAATCTCTTTTGGGATCAACTTTACCTGATTTCTCCTCTATCCTGCTTATGAAATACTCAATATTCTCAGGCTTCTCAATGAACTTAAACAGTTTCTCAATCTTCTCTGGACCTACAACCATAAGGAATGGTCCAACATAGAGTCTCAGCAGCTGTGACCAGAGGGAAGACATCGGTCTGAAGGACTCCAACAAGAATACCGAGATGCTCTCCATCTTGGAGTCAACTATCTTCGTTGAGATTCTCTCGATCATCTCTCTGTATTCGTCAGCAGTATCCTTGCTGATTGCCGCTCCCTCCGGTTCAACTGTTGGTACGGTCATCGTTCTCGCCTAATATTTGTTGAAGAATGGCCACACATGTAGCGCTTGTGTCGTCTTGTTATCTTCCTCATGATCAGTTGTTCGTGGCGTTTTACGTTCGTGCATCAGGCTTCTCCTCCACGCGGCAGCTGTAGCCTATCGCTACACCACAGCTACGGTGAACCGAGTACTTATGTTTCAGGGTCAAGATGAGAATTTAGCCAACTCAAGTTCACCGTTTTCACGCGGAGAATTTTCAAGATCCAACCGCTAAAGCCTCACAAAAGGCTAGTTTGCAGAAAGTGAGTAATCGGAGACGCAGATAACTTCTAGAATATGCGACCTTAATACTCTCGTTGATGGTCTATGGCTTCTTTTGATCTTCTCCTCGTAGGAGGGCGTGTTGTTGATCCTCAGAATAAGCTGGACGGCGAATTAGACATAGGAATCGTTGATGGAAAAATCAACGCTGTTAACCGCGGCCTCGATAGAAGCGTAGCTGACAAGATAATTGATCTTCGCGGGAAAGTAGCGATCCCTGGAGTGATTGACCCACATATGCATGCGGATGAGGCGGGTTACAGGATGATGGCTAAAGTTGGAGTGGTCACGGGAGTTGACCTCAGCGATCGAATGGACATAATCTGCAAGAATGTGAAGACACATGGGTCAGGCATGAATATTGCAACTCTAGCTGACGTTCGCTCATACGGTACCACTTCCGGAGAAAATATGGATCGCAAAGAGATTCAGAGGGCTGTCGCTAAAGCGGTTGAAGATGGAGCTCTCGGGATAAAAATTCTCGGCGGGCACTCCCCGTTCAACCCCGAGACCACGCGCTCAATCATTGAGGTTGCAAATCAGGAGCGAGCATACGTTGCGTTCCATGTGGGAACGACGGCCACGGGCAGTAACCTTCACGGGTTATTGGAAGCGATTGAACTTGCGGGCGAGAATAGTCTCCACATTGCTCACGTAAACAGTTACCTTCGAGGCATGACGAAAGACCCTGTCAAAGAATGCCTCGACGGATTAGCAGCTGTTGAAGCAAAGAATAACATTGTCTCAGAATCATACCTCTCAATCATCAATGGAACAAGTGGCAATTGCATTGATGGCGTTCCGGAAAGCCACGTAACTAGAAACTGTCTCCTAATGGGAGGCTATAGCGAAGACCAAGATGGACTCGAGAAGGCAATCCTAGACGGCTACTCGATGGTCAACCTGCCTCTTGGAGGAGAGTGCACGCTAGTCACAGGACCAGAGGGCGTCCAACACTGGAAAGACGCTGAGACGGACATCAGGATTAGCTTCCCAGTAAACGTACCAGCGAGCACCTTTCTCTGCGCTACCCGCAAAGACAAGAACGGAGAGTTCATCGTTGATGCCATAAGCACTGACGGAGGAGCTATCCCCAGAAATGTCACAGTAAAATCGGGACTCTCACTTGTTCGATACGGTGCTCTAACACTCTCCGAGTTTGTACAAAAGGTATCCACTAACCCGGCAAGAATGTTTGGCATGACCTCCAAAGGGCACCTAATGGAAAATGCGGACGCTGATATCACGATACTGGACCTTGAAAGCGGAGAGGCGGTAATGGGGATAGCTAAAGGTCAAGTCATCATGATCGACGGCATCGTTACTGGCCAGGAAGGAACCATCATTACTACAAAGACTGGAGCGGCTTCTGTTGGAAAAACTGGTTTAAAGTTCGACATCATTGACTTGGAACAGAGCAGATTCTATCGAAAATAGCCAAGTGGCTCACGGAGCCAAACCCGACCTTGCTTGCGTTTTTTTCGCATTCTCTAAGCTCAGCTCTGCTTGTTTCGTGACGTCGTCATTCGGAATGCGTGCGTTCTGTTGTGGCTAATGCTTAGGTTTCGTTTTTTCCTTGAACTCTTTCTTGATCTCAGTTAGTAATTCGTGGTTTGTGAATACGTCTATTGTCGTCATAGCGAGTCCTTTCGCTGCGTATAGCAACCCTTGATGTCCTTGTTCTGAAGCGGCTGCTTTTACAAACTCGGTTGAGTGGCCAGGCATTGTTTCCGGGCCGATTGCTATGTATGGATGTATCGATGGGACAACTTGGCTGACGTTCCCCATATCAGTTGAGCCGCCTCTCTCTTCCTCGCGTTCACCCACCTTAACCCCTATCTTCTCCCAGTTTCTTTTCATTGCCTCTGCTAACGCATGGTTTGGTAGCATGTTCTCAAGCGTGTTGGCGTAGTCTCGAACCTTCATTGTCGTGCCTGTACCTATGGCTGCTCCTTCGGCGCATTTTTTCACTTTTTGCACAACTTCCTCCATGTACTTCTTTTCATTAGCGCGCACATACATCTTCGCGGCTGCATGATCTGGAACAACGTTAGTTGCTTTTCCACCGTCGGTGATTATCCCGTGAAGTCTCACATCGGGTTTCACATGTTGCCGTAACGAGTCAACCAATGAGAAGAAGTGAATGACGGCGTTAAGTGCGTTAATTCCTTCGTGAGGTGAACCTCCAGCATGAGCAGCTTTTCCGAAGAACTCAAACTCCAACGCTTCCCGGGCCATTGATGTTGCCTCAACGATTGTTTTGCCAGATGGATGAACCATCATGGCCACATCAGCGGTCTTCGCAATCTCACTCGCCATTATTACTTTCCCCCCAGCATTTTCAACTCCCCCTTCTTCTGCTGGGGTTCCATAAACTATCAGGGTTCCATCGATTTGGGGCATGATCTTCTTAAGCGCTAAAGCGGCACCCAGTGAGGAGGTTCCAATAATGTTATGCCCACATCCATGACCTATGCCTTCAAGCGCATCCATCTCAACCAGAAGAGCAACGGTAGGGCCACTCCTTTCCTTTCCCCGTATCGTTGCCTTGAAGGCTGTAGCGAGTCCGCAGACGGGTTTCTCAACTCGAAAACCCGCTTTCTCCAGCTCGCTCGACAGCAGCTTCGACGTCTCAAATTCTTGATGTCCGATTT
>CAYWMG010000209.1:0-5876 GCA_964459245.1 uncultured Candidatus Bathyarchaeia archaeon | reverse complement strand
ATGAAGCTAGGTTCGGATTCGATAAGACGCTGCACATACTCAGACCTCTGCCTTGAAACGATTACTCGCCGGCCGCTCAAAGGATCGGATCTATGCTCAAGAATCTGGATTACCGGTCCAAAGTTCGCTAACGGGTTCAGGATCTTTGCCTCTCGTTTCGTCGATTCGAAATTGATGGGCATTCTGTTCGACATCAAACTAGCGACGAATACGCAATTATCGCTTCCGACGGCTTACCATGTAGGAAACTGAGGGGAGCATAGGACCAACAATATTCGTCAAAATATCGTTTCAGGCTATTTATGAATCCTAGGCAGAAAACGAGATAAAATTGGGCAGTATGAAGGTAGCATGTTAGAATTCAGCCTACTCGCCCATCGCTTAACAGCGACAGCACGCCAAACCCAAGGATTACTAGAGAAGCGAGGCGGTTAATTAATCAAGAATACCATCTAACCTATCATTTCACATTAGCTAATACCAAGCTACCGTGAAAGTCTATTTACTAGCACCGTTCTTAGCTTACCAAGGCGGATAGCTTGTCAAGAGATAAAGAAACTCAACAGCTTAGCGAGATAGAAGACCTCGTGAAGAACCTTAAGAAAGACATCGACGCGAACCTAGTAGATCTCAAGGCGCAATTGAATATTGCCCAAAAGAAAGCTACCAAGACGGTTACGGAGCGCCCGCTGCTGGCATTGGGCGTAGCTTTCGTAGCCGGTATGGCCGTAGGTATAGCGCTCTCCAAGTCTTCCGACTAGGCGAAACAATTGGCTGAAGTCGAATGTCAACATTCTTAGAACAAATAATTCAAATCTTGTTGAGAAGAGCGATGGGACCCCTCTTCGACTCTGTGGATCAATATTTCAAGAAGTTGGCTAGGACAATTGCGTTGATTCTGGGAGGGGTAGCGATCGCGATCTTAGGAGTAATCATTGTAACTGTTGGGATGATCAAATGGCTCTCTCAAATCATTCCTAGCTGGCTCTCTTGGGCAGTGGTAGGAATAGTGCTCCTCCTACTTGGAATCGTGCTCGTGGCAGTGAACAAATAGCCCTGACTTTGAGCAGTAATACCAATGCTTAGAAAGAGCATGGTATGATGGAGCTAGTCCTTTTCGATTGTGAGAAACCTCACGATTTTACCCGGGCCTAACTTCTCAACGACGGTCTTTTGCTCGCTTTCGGATAATGGTTTGTATTTTAGATGCGTATCGGTGACTCCCACGTATCGCCCTGCTACAACGTAAGCACTGGCATTTTTTTCTTTGTAGACAGTTATCGGCTTGAACGCAGCGCTTGGGTCGCTTCCGGCGTAGACGTACGTAGTAGCATCCTCAAACTTTTGCTTATCCACGATTTTTAAAAATACTAGTTTCGAATCATCAGGTTTCATATTACTTTCAGTGCCAGCAAGCAGTAAAAACTCTATTGGAACAGGTCAAGGGCGGTGATTCCTTTCACTCATGACCCTGATGCGAGTGGACCCTTACTAGCTTATTCTCGCGCCTCCCAATCTTATGATAGTGAATAGCTATGATACAATGCGACTTCTGTAGAAGTCACGGGGAATTAATTTCTGCGGAATATGATGGACGGACAGTTTTCGGGTCCTGTGCGTACATGTGTGCTAGCCATTTTGCAAAGTTTGGCGCTGGAATAGGATACGCAAAAGGGCAAAAATTGTGAAATTAGCGTTAGATTCTTGTTAGCAACATTTCCTACTTTATCGATTGGTTTACGGTGATTATTGCTTTGCTCTGTCTAGAGGAGCATCAACTATCTTAGTAAAGTCATGAAGAAACCCATTGCTGCTCCAGTTAATATCAACCAAGCAGAATTTACACGAAATCGAATCAGCAATAGCGAGCATACGATTGCCCACGTCACCGTTATTATATCGATCATGGCTGATCGACCTAATTCGTAAGTTACGTATGCCATCAAAGCCAGAGATCCTGCGATAACCCCATCAAGAAAGGACGCGGCTACAAGTGATTTTCTTATGCGTGAAACAAGTGGTCCACTGATTGCAACTAGCAGAAATGCTGGCAGGAATATTCCGACGGTTGCAACGAATGCTCCCGGTAGTCCAAATAGCAAATAGCCAATGAATGTGGCTGTCGTAAATACTGGCCCCGGAGTCACTTGGCCAACAATTACTGCATCCAAGAGCTGCGAATCATTCAACCAGTGCAAATTCACGACAAGATCATTTCGTAAGAAGGCGAGAAGCACATAACCACTTCCAAAGACCACCGAACCAATTTTCAGGAAGATAAGAAAGACCGATGCAAGATCTAGGGGGAAACGAATACGACTAGTCCAAGCTGCAGCAGTTTGGACGAGAAACACTAGCGGTAATACCATCAGTAATAACGCGAGTGCGAAGCTTGATCTCTTCCCATCTCTCGGCCGACAAATCCAATTGCATATACCAACTACGCTTCCCGCGCCTATGAGAATTGTTAACGGATTAATGCCAAGAAAACTGACCACGAATGAAACCAGACATATTACTGCCAAGAATCTCGTCTTTAATGCAGAGCGTCCAAGTCCCCACAAGGCTTGCAAGATTACTGCCACAACAACGGGTTTGATGCCGTACAGGACACTGATGGTTTGCGGCAACGAACCGAACTGAACGTATAGCCAAGCTAAAATTGTGACGATGATTGCAGCGGGTATGATGAAACATACACCTGCTAGTAGAAGTCCAATCCAGCCGGCGTGTAGGAATCCTATATAGATGGCCACTTCAGTTGAGGTGGGGCCTGGAATAAGGCTGGCAGCACCTAATAGGTCGAGAAACTTTTCGCGAGATAACCACCTGTGGCGTCGAACAAATTCTTCTTCCATCATTGCGATATGTGCCGCTGGACCGCCGAAGGCAAAGATACCTAGCTTAAGAAAAGAGAGCGCAACCTTCTTCAGAGGCCCCCTATTGTGGCTTGCCACTAAGTTTCACCAAACTAGTTTGATTAATTCTTCTAGATGGATTCCCATATCAGCTGCGGTCTCCAATCCGCGCATGATCGGAAGCTAAGGCCATTAGGATCCAACGATCAAAATATAGCGTCCGTTCATCTCAGTTAAGACTCTTAAGTCAAATCACATGAACATTACTCTCTCGAGTATCATTCCACATCAGCGTATTGGTCGGATTGGCCCCCGTCTCATTCTTTTTGAGAAAAACTGCACGAAACGAGGTAATTGCAATTATTACAAAAAGCTAGAGCACTTTGCCTGTTTTACTGTAAAGATTACGAACGATATTGCATTTAGTTTAAGTTATCTGGTTCGATTCCTTCCTTCAATTGACTTGCTATGAAGAAATTTGACGCAACCCTTGATCCGATGCAGATGATTCACGGCATAGATAGTAGTACGAAGAGGACCATACTGAGGGTTCAAACTAAGGCGCTTAGCATCATGACTGCTGAGCTTGTGCGCAAAGGGTTTGATTGGATACTACCCGTGATCCTGGCCAAGTCTACGGATCCCTTATGGCCTGATCCAGGTGCCAGTATTGAGAAGAGAATAGAATTTGATATTTACGACGAAAATGTTCGGACCATGCAGAGCATGATCATCCACAAGCTTGTTCTTGCCTCCCTTGGCCCTGAAAAATTTTTCATAATCTCCCCAAACATCCGCATCGAATCTAGGAAACGAGCAAGCACAGGCTGTCACCTCTACGAATTCACCCAACTCGAGACGGAAATATCTGGCGGAAAGATGCAGGACATCTTCAGGGTATATGAAGATCTGATTATAGCAACGATAAGATCTGTTCAGGATGATGTGTCAAAACTGCGAAAGAACAAGTTAAGCGTTCCGCGAACTCCCTTCAAGGTTTACTCTCGACGTGAGCTGGAAAAGAAGTATGGAAGTGGCTGGGAACAAATTGCCTCAGAAGAGATTTTAGAGCCATTCTGGTTAACGGACATACCTCGTGAATTTTATGACTATGAAGATATGCAAACAGGATCATGGCACAACTATGACCTGTTTCTCCCTGAAGGCTTTGGAGAAGTTATCTCAGGAGCTGAACGAGAGTACGAACATGCGAAGATCCTAAAGAAACTTGAGAGAGATGGCGTAAAGAAAGATGATTTCAAATTCTTAATAGATCTGGCCAAAAATGGGAAGTTGAAACCGTCCGCCGGAGCAGGATTAGGACTGGAACGATTCATCGCGTATCTCTGCGGAGTAAACCATGTTGCAGAAGTTCAACCGTTTCCTCGAATACCAGGAATCGTCCCAGCGCTTTAATGCGCCACAATGGAGACGCAGTGTGGATTCTCTTAAGCCCGAAAGTGCACTTTCGGCCTCAAGCAAGTCAGAGTTTGAAGTATCGCAGAGTAAAGCCATAATAACTCTTCAGAATTCCGTCAATATGATAGTAAATGCCTCAAGCAATTTTTGAAGCTGACATTATCTCTACAGGTAGCGAACTAACGTTTGGGCAGTTGGTAGATACCAATTCGGCGTGGATAGCGAACCAGTTAAGCCAGTCTGGTGTGGTCGTTAGGAGAATTACGATTGTCGGTGACCGAATCAGCGATATAGCATCAGCGTTGACAATGGGCTTGAATGATAAGCATAAGCTGATAGTTATTACCGGAGGTCTGGGCCCGACTGAGGACGATCTCACTGTGGAAGCAATCGCCCTCTCCATAGGTAGGAAGACCATTTTGGATGAGAAGGCGGTTGCAATGGTCAAAGCGAAATGTATCGAATTCCAACTGGAAATGACAGATAGACGTAAGCGAATGGCAAGGACAGTTGAAGGAGCGTCGCTTCTTAGAAATCCCGTTGGCCTCGCACCTGGAACACTCTTAGAAATTGGCGGGACAACGATTATTGCGATGCCAGGAATCCCGAAAGAGATGAAACCCATGTTTGAAACAGAGGTTCTTCCAATGGTTCAACAATGGACCAAGAGACGGACATGCGCTCTCAACGTCAGGGTGTTCTGCGGAAACGAACGCTTTGCACTATTTCAACAGATGCAATCCGAATTTCCAGACTTATACCTAAAATTTCACGCACAACCGCCATCACATGGCCCACCCCACCGCGGCGTGGACGTCGTTCTCGTTGCTAGTGGAGAGAACGAACAAGTCTCCAAGACCGCCCTAGAAAGAATGGTAAAGCGCCTCCGCAATTTGCTTGAAGGAGTGGGCGGAAGACTAGAAATTAACAACAGTTGAATCTAACTTATTAGAAATCTAGACATGTCACGCTAACCGATACAACTACGGCAACGCAGCACAGGTTGCAAGGAGTGAGTTTGGGGTAGATTTCCATGCGTATAACCGATGGATAAGACTTGTTAACGAGCTGTAGAAAGCTTTCATCAAAGCGTGATAAGAATGATTTACGAAGGCACCTACCAACTGAACGCCCCGCGAGAGAAAGTTTGGGAGTTTGTTACTAATCCTGACAAAATCGGTAAATGCCTACCAGACCTCAAAACGTTGGATGTTGAAAGCGAAGATCACTTCTCCGCGGTCATACGTGTTGGAGTGGGCCTGATTAAAGCTGATTTCAAATTCAAAATAGAGATCACGGGAGAAGAGCCGCCCCATCGCGTACAACTTAAAGCGATTGGTACAGGTTCACGCAGCAGCATAAACATAGACCTCGTGATTGAACTGAAAGAGACATCTGGAGGCAGTGAGCTCCATTACAGATCGGATGTTAAGATCGGTGGCATGATGGTCTCCCTTGGTCAAAGAGTGATTAATGATACAGCGGACAAAACAATTGCAAGCATTTTCGAGACAATTAAGAAAGAGCTTGGCTGAATTACCAATCTAAATCGGTGCTTGCCACTTGTTAGATATTGTCCTAAATTACGCTGTTTGATTA
>CAYWMG010000208.1:0-3014 GCA_964459245.1 uncultured Candidatus Bathyarchaeia archaeon | reverse complement strand
AGATTATGCGAACCTTAAACCCTTCAGCTCTCATATCAGTTGAATGCTCAGACCATAACTCCAAAGGCGTCTATCATAGCGCGAAAGGAATTGACACAAGCTCCTATCAGGCCAAATTCCCAACCCTCTACGAATTGGCCTATCAGTCCAACACCTTCACGGTAGGAATAGGCGACTTCGGTAACGAGATTGGTATGGCCAACTTGTCGGATGCGATCTCCAGACTTCTACCGTCACATGCAAGTTGCAAATGCGGATGTGGAGGAGGAATTGTGGGAACCACTAAAACGCATGCAAGCATCATCGCTAACATATCCAACTGGGGAGCTTACAGCCTCGAAGCTGCCATAGCTGTGTTGTTTCGAAATTCAGAAATAATGCACGATGCCTCAACGGAGGCAAGAGTTCTAGAAGAAACAGCTCGAGCAGGATACGTTGACCCAGTCATTGGTTTCGTGGAGCCCAGCGCCGATGGTGCATCAGTGGAGATTACCACGCATCTAGTTCAGTTGCTTCGTTCGATGGTGCGTCTACCGGAGAGTGAAGCCTTCAGGGAAGCCTTCAGTTAACCTGAGTAATTGAGGTCTAGCTGGCGTAAAATGCTGCGACATGTTTTACCCATCATTTGATTCAGCGTTTTAATCCGGAGAAGCGATCATTCAGTTAATTAGGTCCCCCGACAGATGCGACCTAAAAAGCGGTACTCATGTCGATTGATGAAATTCGAAAGTATCTGAAAACGCTTGGGTTGCCAAGCCACGATAACCTGGAGCTACCTACATCGCAGAAGAGTTTTCCTGACGGTGCACAATTTCGGACAGAGGAACTTCCAACAACCCCAGAAGAGTATGAAAAATTGTTCTCTCTATGCGATAAGTATGATTGTGTTGTGAACAGGATCTCGGATGTTAGTGGCGTAATGTTCAACACTGATGCCCAGCTTCTAAGGAAGCTGGATTTGGCTAGACAGCACGGTACCGAAGTATTCATGGGACCAGGCGCTGGCGAGAAGCTCTACGATACAAGCCATCAAGCTGCAGTCGGAGCTATCACTCACGGCAAGATTCGAGGAATGGATCAGCTAGTATATGCAATTAGTAGTATGCTGCATGCTGCAGAGTTAGGCTGCCGTGGTTTCTTTCTCTATGACGAAGGCCTATTGCCCATTGCACGTAAGATGCGGGAAGATGGCACGCTTCCGCCTGAAATTAAATTTAAAATCTCAGCCAACCTATCAATCGCCAACGCGTCGGCGTTGAAGTTCTGGTTCGAGAAGCTCGGACCACTTGACTCGATCAATCCAGTTAGAGACCTGACTCTGCCGATGATCTCAGCGTTGAGAGAAGTCACGAATAATCCGCTTGACGTGCATATCTTCTGGAGCAATACGCTCGCCAGAACGCTTGATGCACCGGAGATTGTGAGAATTGCTGCACCAGTCTACTTGAAGAACTTCTGGTCAGGCCCTGGCATAGGAGTTGAGGATCGATTATCTCAATCCATTTCCGTCGTTGAATGGATAAGTAAACAGTATCCGCACGCGAAACAAACGCAATCAGGCGCAAAGGATTTATGCATTCCAGCAAAACCGGGCACAAAATGGTAACTCGCTCAATCTAATTTTGAGGATGAATTGAAAAATTTCCTTCGAAATGTTGGGGGTACCTGTGTTCTCATGTCATCGTGATGATCAGCTGAAAGTGAATGCGTCAGGAATTTCAGTTCCAAGACCCAATTCTTTTGCTCTGAGGTAGGTTTTGTGCACTGCAGCGGCGTCTTGTATTGTCACTCCTGGTGAATGGAAGATGGTGATCTCATCATCGTTTTCTCTGCCTTTCTTAGTGCCTGCTATTATTTCGCCGATGGTACCGTAAACCGTCTTTTCGTTTATCACTCCATCCGCCATCGGAAAACGCATTTGTCCTGCCGAGAAACAATCTTCCGCAGCTATTACAAATTTGTCTGCCTTTTTCAAAGCCATGCCTTCAAGCTCAATCTTTGGAGGGTCATCTGCACCGACGATGTTAACGTGGACGCCAGGTGAGAGCCAATCAGCTTTCACGATCGGAGACATCGAAGGTGTCGTTGTCACAACAATGTCAGCCTTCCGTACGACTGATTCAATATTATCTAATGCGAAAGCCTGGATGCCTAGTTCGTTGCTCATTTCTTTACAGAATTCTGTTGCCTTAAGTGTGTGAAGCGAGTAAGCGTATACGGTTTTGATAGGTCTAACTTGTGAAAGGAAGCGAAGTGCAATCCTGCCCTGAAGGCCGGCCCCTACTATTCCTGCAATCGTACTATTCTTTCTTGACAGGTATTTTGCTCCGACTGCTCCTCCAGCTCCGGTGCGCATTCGCAAGAGGGTTGTTGACTCAACAATAGCAAGCATATCCCCTTTGTTGGCGTCAATTAGATAGGTTATGGTACGTCTTGGTGGCGTTCTGCGGTTTGGAAAGTTTAGACTGTGCTGAATTCCGACTACCTGTGACTGTTCTAGGAAAGCTAATCCCTGCGATACGTAAGTCATTCTACTGTCGGCATGAGGCAGTTCTTTGTCTCGAATTCTGACCTCTCGACGCGGAGTAGTCTGTGCCATACCTAGTCCATGCTGCCTGAAACCATCTTCGACTGCTTCAATGACGTCCTTCATCGTAAGTTTTCCAGCGAGGTCTTTTTCTCTAACTAATAGAGTCAAACAAAATCCCCAAACAGCCCGTACGCCACTACTTTCTAATCTTGCTTTCTCTGTCAGCAAACAGGACTCACTAGTTGTAAATATTTGCCGGCAGCTAGTGGCCTAGAAAATAATTGTCAATATGAAATCAGACGTCTTCTATGTACTTTGGTTCTGACGCAAAGAGGAATATCTTGCGCTGATGTTTGCTATCGTCCAAATCAGAGCCATAGTGGAGAATGAGGTGCACGCCTTAGTAGACAAGCATGGCTTCGCATCTCTCCGCTTAAGAGCATGCCCTATGTTATGGTATAGTAGATTGAATCGGTGCCAAAGG
>CAYWMG010000207.1:0-3497 GCA_964459245.1 uncultured Candidatus Bathyarchaeia archaeon | reverse complement strand
ATCACATCGATGGCATCGCAGGCAGTCAGCACCGACGGATCGTCAGTAAGCACCGGAAACCCACGAGTGATTGACACTTCCGCCTCACGAGCAGATCCTGCACGACGCCATTCCATCATACCGGCTTCCCGGAACGCCCGTTCACCATGTTCTGGCGTCCGATTCGCAATCGCTACGAGGCGAATCCCCGGTGCCGGTGTTCCGAGTTGCAGCGCAATGGCCCGACCTGTGGCGCCGGATCCAACCATGCCGACGCGGATCGGACGGCGCTTGTCTTCACGGTCTCGAAGGGCTGTATCTAAGATCATGCTGTCACCTCCTACCGCTCCACCAGCGGCCAATTGCGGTCTTGTTCAGAGATAACCGCGGCGGCCAAAGGCCATTTAATGTCAAACGCTGGATCGTCGAATCGAACACCGAAGGCCGCATCCGGATTGTAGAATTCAGAGGTGTGATAGTACATCTCTGTATCATCTGCTAAAGTGATGTACCCCTGGGCAAATCCCTCGGGAACATATATCATCTTGCAATTATCACCGCTCAATTCTACACCGAACCAGCGTTTATAACTCGGCGATTCTGGACGAAGGTCCACAATAACGTCGAATATGGCCCCTCTCGTGCAACGGACAATTTTCACCTCAGCATATGGAGACTTCTGGAAATGAAGACCTCTAAGTGTACCTTTCCTATAGCTGAAACCAACATTTGACTGCACCAATTCGCTCTTCAGACCTCGCTGCTGGAGTTCTTCTTTACACCAGATCCGTGCAAAGAACCCACGATGGTCATCTATCTTCTTTGGCTCTATAACGTAGGCCCCCTGAAGTATTGTTTCTTGAAAGATCATTGTGTTCTACAACTCCTATTTTAGGTCAAGTCGTCGTGTCCCATACGGCACTCTGATCCAAATCCCCCCTTAGACAAGTCCACTTGAGCGCAAAGTTTTCAGTGTGCCACCTTTATCCATTGGAGATTTTCATTCACCAAGCCTTTTTGCTGGAGCTGGGTCAAAACGTTGAGCCTTATGTACCTGGAGTTACGAAACTCTCCGTCCTTAAATCCCATAGTTTCCAGACCGTCCTTCAGCTCTTTTATCGATTCGATCAGGCCCACGGCCGGCTGGTACGGCGGGGCCAGTTTTTTGAAAAGATCAAAATTTACTCGATAAGAGCGTTTATCAGGTTGAGCATCCTTGTTTATCGAAACTTCAATATTCGGAATAACCTTGGCAACAGCGGCGGCAAGGTCCTTGACCTGGTAGTTCCACTCATCGCTTCCAACATTGACCGCCAGGAACTCCCCTCCATTAGCCCCATCTCTGCTTATTGCCCATTCGATCGCCCGCGCCATATCTTTCACGTTAATCAGCGGCCGCCATGGGGTACCGTCACTCAGAATCGTAATCTTCCTTGAAGCAACAGCACCCGCCACGAAATCATTAAGAACCAAGTCCAATCTCAGTCGATCGCTCCACCCACAGGCAGTCGAAAACCTTAGACACGTGACAATAAACTTTCTCTCCGCTAAAGGCTCCAGGTCCCTCTCGGTAAGCACCTTGGACTTTGCGTAAGCTGTAAGGGGGTTTAATGGCGATCGCTCTGCCCTCGGACTATCCTCAGCAGCACCATACATGCTGCAGCTCGAAGCGAAAACAAATGATTTTACTCCAGCCTCTCTGGCCCTCTTTGCCAAATTAACGCTTGCACGATAATTAATATCCAGAGTCACCTTCTCAAACCTATTCCCAATAGGGTCGTTAGATATTCCCGCCAGATGTACTATGGCATCCACACCACGAAGGATCTCCGTCGGGAAAACTCTCACATCTCCAAAACATTGTTGATCGACCCTGCATTCAGGGAGCACTTCGGCGCTTGTTATACAGTTGCCGAAGTAGCCGATGTCGAACCCAATCAATGTGGAGTCTGGATACGATGTACGCAGTTGATTAATTACCGAAGGTCCAATGTAACCCATGTTTCCAGTGATTAAGATCTTCATGGCCTTAAGTCCCAATTAAAATGCAAATCGTGAAACATCAGACGATCACAGAGTATGGAGTCTTATCAATATGGTACAGGGTCGCTATGCAACTGCGAATCTTATAGGCTTATTCCTTCAAAGATCCTCTTTGGGTCGCTCTATCATCGAGAATATGCTGATTCTTCGGTGGACGCCGCACATCCACTGTGTCCGAAGCCCAGAAGCTCGTGAATCCAAAATCACGATTGGTTGACCCAACTCCATAATTGAAGCCAATCCCAGGGTTTCCGGCCCCATAGGTGCTATCTGTCGTCGTGCCCTTCTTTACTCCGTTGATATAAACGGTGATGGTTTTCCCAACGATAGATGCCTTGACCACATCTCCATTCGCTACTCCATACTGTGAACCCAAGTATCGTGCCAAGTACGTGAAATCTCTCCATGGCCCGTTCCATCTAACAATTTCCATATAGGCTTTTGAGTTTTTTAAGCATCTAAAATTAATTTCATAACCCGTACAACGGTGAGCAGATAAAGAACTCCGGAGCCGTATTTCGACCTCCTGATAATAACTCTCGGTTGGATTGACGCTGTATACCGTAGCCTCAACCGTCTGATTTGGGCCCCAAGCTCCTACTAAAAGAGCCGTGGGGTCGCTGTATTTGATTGTGCTCTGATTTCCAAACGCAATTCTCGAGGCTGTTTGGACATTGTGCCAGTCGAAACCGGTAGTTTTACCGTTAATCCAGTTTTCAGCCTCAGAGATGGGATTCTCTGTGAGAGGGAAAGTGGTGTTATATGTCCTCGCCATAGCCTCAGTACAACACAAAAATGCTATAGCAAGAAGCAAGGTCACCGAAGAAACAGCGAACAGGTTTCTCACCTCAAGATCCAATCCTATTTCCAGTTTTTCCTTTACCATTGCCCTGCTTGCTTCACACTGAATCCGGTTGGAGCGGCAAAGCAGACGAGTCGGCGTTTGCAGCGGTTTGGGAAATGGCTTCTATGGTTGCAATAAAGGTGTCGGGGACTGTAATGACTTCATCACCCGCACCAATGCCAGCGGCGATGAGCGCAAACCGAATAGCATCTGTGCCACTGTTTACAGCGACACAATATTTGGTTTCGCAGAAATGCGCAAACTCCTCCGGAAACCCTTGAACCTGACCGGAGCCGATAAAGGAGGCGGTTCGGAGACACTTACGAAACACGTTGACTAACTCCTCTTCAAGTTCAAGGTGCGGCGTCATCAAATCGAGAAAAGGGACTTGCATCAACGAAGTCCGTTCAACCTGGTTTCTTCACAAATTCATGCAAAGCATACTGCAGCTCTTCTTTTCCGTTCTGACTAAGCAGTTCGATGGCACGGAAGATACGGGCGGGGTTGCCGGCAACGATGGTATTCGAGGGAACATCTCTTGTCACGACACTCCCTGCACCCACAATGGCGTTTTCACCAATGGTGACATTACTCAGGATGGTGCAGTTCGAACCAATGGAAGCACCCTTTT
>CAYWMG010000206.1:0-3787 GCA_964459245.1 uncultured Candidatus Bathyarchaeia archaeon | reverse complement strand
TTCGATCGTCTGTAAGGTTCTGAACCGCTCAAGCCCTTTCTCGGTCATAACGGAGTAGTTTACAGGCCGTCTACCCCACGTTCCTTCCAATCGCTTCACATATCCCGCGTTCTCAAGTTTCTCAAGGTAGAACTTCCTCATCTCGGTTTGAAGGTTCGCAAATTGCTCGATTCTCGTCTGGTAACATTTACCTTGCCTACTCTCCACAATAATGCACTCCAGTATCTTCATGATAATCTGGAACTCTTTCCGGTATCTTTGCCTCTCCGCCTTCTCCAAACCTTACCGACCACCGCCATCTGTTATGCGTCACGAATCAATCGAAACCATCTAAATCCGCAAAAACTGACCCGCTGCTTATCTGACATTGCGCGATCACTTTTTGCAAAGCCCCCGTGACTTCGGGCCCCATAGCAGACTTGATTATGTGTTTACTCGTTCACTTAAAAAGATCAATCATTGCGCTTCATCCAATGAAGTCCTTGTAGCAGCTGTTAGGATATGTTGTTCTGTAGCCCGAGTAATCATCCGCGACATTTGGAGAAGTTAGGGGGCCTGGGCTTCAGCAAGAATACTGTTGCGTAGATTAGTGGGAATGAGAGCCATCCCTTCGAAGCAGTTGATGGGGCGGCGTTAGCACCGTGGGGTATAATTATTATCTGGTTGAGACTAAACGCAGAGGATGTAGCGCCTGTTAGGTTACTTGGTAGGGTTAGTTTTTCTCATGCTCTTATGAATCAAATGAGCGTACTTGTTCTTGAAGATATTATACAAGCGCCGCTGTTCTTGGTCTCCAGTACTGCAGTGGTTAGCTAGTTCGAAGAAGACGGTGTCGCTAATGAGTTCAGCAATCAGGGTTAGAAACCCATCATATTCATCCTGTGCGTAGTACATAGCTACGGATGGGGATTTTGTGGCAATGTTGATAGTCCCCGACGACCGGTCCAAGTAAACTCTAACTCGAGGATCCTGTCGTGAGTTCAGTCGGACTCCAGTGAAGAGCAGTTGAGAAAGCTGTTGTTGCCCAACCGCTTCAACCATGGGTGGCCCCTTGGCCAGAGGCTTGTTCTGAAACGAGCCTCTCGACCGTGAACCATACCCATGTGTGTGACGTATTGAGTTCCGCAATAACTGAGCCGCCAACCTGTTCGCCTCCCACAACGCCGTGTTCAGGCGATGTTTCAGATCTTCACTCACAAGAACTGTTGCCGCTTCCTGTGACGAGCGCTCATCCTCGACGAATTGCTCTAACTCTTCCTCAACTACTCTCCGAATACTCTTCGTAAATGGATGATGCGCGTCCAACCCGTCGCGCTTATCGCTTACGACCAACTCACCTTGAGCCATCAGCTCCTCAATGTAATCGCAACGAATCTCACCGAAGATTCTAGTCGCATATGGATCCGAGTCATACTTGAACAAAGTCGCATTATGAATAGCATTCTTACTCCGAATCAGAATCCCTCCCTCACGCGTGTAACCGTCCTGATCTAAAGGGCGTGGGCTCAGATAGAGAGTGATGTCGAAAACAGCATCATAACCAGGTATCGGAATGCCACGTCTCTGGAGCAGCAACTTCCCGTAAGGCGGCTTATAGGTTAAGATCTCACTATGATAGCCATCATTCAAAAACAATCTCCGTTGCGGAGACTGCACAATGTCGCGCAGAGACGTATGATTCGTTAGAGTATACTTTAACCAGTTATAGTTGGGAATTCTCTTACACTTACTCATCAGAATAGTGATCTTCGTACCATTCCTGCCGTATGGAATTCCCAACTCAGCGTAGTCAGCGGGAACTGCGCGCCGTTCCTTGTACCTAACGTACAACCCTACTTCAGAGAGCCTACAGTCAACGTATCCACCATCCTTAATCGATCTGACAATCCCCGACCCTAAGCCTAAGATGGCTTCCTTCAATCCTCTCCCATAAAACCCGCGAACTGACAACCCCTCACTAAACCCGCTCGAATCACTCCCATACGTGCCGATGCACTCGTCTACGCGAGCAGCGTCCATACCTTCAGCAAAGTCAAGAACCGTAAGCAAGTTCGACGTCATATCCAACGTTACGATTATTCTCCCGTAGGACGTGTCGTTCCGGAATCCTACTCTCCGGTAACTGTCGTCAGCGTTTGTGATCAGTTCAACAAGGCTCTTAACTGGGTCACCACGAACAACAGACGTTGCAAGTTGGAGCAACGCTCTGTCTGCAACATGAACCGGCCTAGAGATGGAGATGGAGTCTGATGGGAGAGCGCGCTGAGTCTGCACGAGGCATCACACTTGATCGTTCAAGCATGTGCGATCTAAACTGCCGTATGTAACGACTTAACGTGCAAGTGTTACTAATTGCCTACTTCAGACTCTATCGTGGTATAGAAAAGTCTGCTCAGTTTTTCTTGTTGTAGTTTCGTTAACTCGAGAATATGCGATGCATCCAGTGTAACTGGTGCATCTTTGATAATCGCGCCTGCAATGCCAAGCTTACTTTTGATTAACCCAAATAGTCGATCGGTTGTCCATCCCACAGTAACGCACCATTAAGTGGTTGTTTTATTCCCGACCCTGCGATCATGTAACCCCCCGGACCATAAACGGCAACCCCAAAAGGGTTTGGAACATTACAGTGTGGAATGCAGCCTACGAAAGCCGTCAACGCCTTCGTGAAGTGCCATCCCCCCTCCTTCAGGTAGGCTAGATTGCGGAACTCCACTGGCCCAAGCCTTGCTCTGTATTGTTGAGAGGAAATGCCCTTCTCAGCGATGAATGTAACGGGAGTGCTCGAATGAGTTGGCCGGAAGAGGACGTGGTCGACCTCCTTCCCGTTTAATTGAAAACTCCAACTAGTACCGTTAGCAATTATTGAGTAAGTGTGCCACGTGCCATTGGAACCAGCCGAATTGGCAGGCCCTATTCCCCAGTAGTAGTCGATACCATACTTGTTAGGCCAATATTGCCATTGCCAACGTGCATCGGTGAAACCAATTGTATCCCAAGACGCTAAGCAGATAAAATCGGCGTTGATCATTTCCCCTTTCAAACAAATGCTTCCTGGTTCAAGGCTGTAGCCGAATTGCACGAAGGCCCCATTGCTTAGGCTGGTGCTAACCCAAAAGTAATCCATTTCATTCTCTTGAGCATGATAGATGTTCGTACGAATGGCCACCCTCACACCATTACTATTCTCAGAGGATTGATCAGCAACTACACCAACTTGAAGCGTATTCCAAGCATAAACGCGGGTTGATGAGATCAGCAAAGTCACCACTAACCAAAGGAGGAGAATTGGAAGAGGTCTCATAGGCGAACACTCAGTCTGAATGCATTAGTATTTTGCGACAAGCAAGCGTGATCCATTCTCATCACAAGTTTCTAGAATCGCGACACGCCTACCCAAGGCTGAAACCTAGGAATATACAATCTGAAAACCTATCATTTTCATTCGAACTTTCTGGGCATCATAATTATTCTAAACTCAAATTATTAGGAAACATTGAGAAGTTCTCTAAACTTCGTAATCAGATCGCGATCGCGTCAACGCATCAAACACTAACTTATTTCCAAACTCAAGTTGGTCAATGCAGGTAAAGTTGAGTGATTCTTGTAAATTCAGGCCACGCATGAGTACCAAGCATACTCGCCTCTTTGCATCTAAATAGTTCATCAAAGTTACCAATTGACGTCGAAAGATCGGTCGATCAGATGAGAGTATGTGTTGTAGATTGGCAGAGAGAGGCATGTTGCTTCTGCTCATCGTTTTAATTGCGTCGGCTGCCTCGTCGCC
>CAYWMG010000205.1:0-4408 GCA_964459245.1 uncultured Candidatus Bathyarchaeia archaeon | reverse complement strand
TCTAAAATTTCTTTTTGTAACTCTGTGAGGCTTGTTTCATATTTGGCTCCATCTTGGCGGCGTCTTACAGCGAAGTTTCCTGTTGTTATTTCTCGTTGTCCAACTACCACAATGTAGGGTATCCAGTTCTTTTCCGCTTCTCTGACGCGTTTGTCAAGGCTTTCATCTCTATCGTCAATGTCTGCTCTCACTTTGGATTCAGCAAGCTTCATCGCAACGGAGAGGGTGAATTCAACTTGGTCAGGCTTGACGGGAATTAGGCGTACTTGACTTGGCGCGAGCCATAATGGGAGTGATGGTTTCTTCCCTTTTGTTTCCATCACGGCGCAGTTGTCGAGTATCGTGAATAAGTATCGTTCAATGGATCCAATTACTGCTGTGTGGATGATTATTGGAAAATTTTTCTGTCCTTTTTCATCCACGTATGAGATTCCGAATCGTTTAGCGTTTCCAATGTCAATTTGGAAGGTTGCTATTTCGCGTGGTCTCTCAAGTTCGTCTATTATGTTGTATTCAATGTTGAGTACCCAGTAGTAGATTCCTTCTGGAACGAAGTTTAGTAGGACGGGTTTTCCTTCACGCTTTACGAGTTCCATAACGTAGCTCTTGTGTGATTTTAGGAATCCTTCGGTAATATTGTAGATTGAGACGTAATCGCGATTGAGTTTCCTAATTTCTTCATAGATCTTATCGTGAAGTTTCGTTGTGACTTGTTTCGCTTCTTCTAGGCTCTTGCAATATATGTGGCAGTCTGGCATGTGCAGTTTTCTCAGTCTGAACATTAGTAGGAGTTCACCGCTCTGCTCTAGACGGTAGGAGTCTGCCACTTCGAATGTGCCGAAAGGTAAGTGTCGGTAACTCAGCGACCAGTTTCTGACGGCCGCAAATTGTTGGTGACAAGCTGCGTATCGCATGACGAAGCTTTTGTTCTCTGACTCTATCCGGTAGAGTCTGGATCCGAAGAGGTCGGCATGTTCTTTCACGGCGGGAACGGAGAGGTCGAAGATGTTGGTTCCTTTCACTTGAAGGACAGGGATGCCTACAGAGGTTATGGCGTCCCATGAGTATTCGCTGACTAGGTCAAAGAGCATAACGCCTTCAGGGCTATATCTAACATGTCCTTGGTCGGAGAAGTTCTCCCATTCTATTCCAAACTTCTTGCAATACTCTAGGAAGCGTGGTTCTCCGCCCGTAAGTCCTATCTTGAGAGCCTCTTTCTCAACTAGTGTGCGGAACTCCTCTTCTCCTGGTTTGAATTTGTATTCATCAGGATCGTAGAGTTCTCCGTCAAGTGCGAGCACCTTATAGTATGTCCTGATGGGGGGTAGTTCGACTTTCGCTTGTCCAGGTCGTATGGTTCTGGAGAGTTCGGAGAGGGGGTGACCTAAACAGCGTAGTCCGAAGCTCTTGTAGTAGCCGAAGGGGCTTCGGTGTACTTCAAATCCATCAGCCTGTAATTCTTTTGAGAGTGATTGTAGAATCTTGATCCCCGTGTCTCTGGAACTCAAGCTGCTTGATAGGTGAGCATACGGGTAAACGAGAATATTATTCGTCTTAACAGATCTCGCAACCTCCGCTATTGATTTCGAAGCCTGTAGTGCGACATCTTGGGGGTCTGCTTCGTCCTCCTTCTCGATGGTGCAGAATCCAACTAGGACGTTCTGAAAGTTTCCGTGCTCATTATTCTCAAGCGGTTCAGGGTTCTTAATCGCCTCTTCCCTAGTGGTATACTCGAAATGTTCGCAATGTAGCAGTAGGAGTCTCATTGATGTTTCAGAATCCTTTGTTGCTTCATGGGGAGAATCTCCATTTGTCAATCTGTCGATCTTTCTTTGTAAGCTTCTTGAACTCCTTGTAGTGGGCTTTGCAGAGGTATGCTCTGCGGGCTTTCCCAATGTTCAAGCCGCTGTGTGCAACTTTCTCTGTTGAAATCGAACGAATGGCAGTGGAGTTGCAGCCGACTACGCTACATGATTGCCCCTTATCGACCTTACCCATCGCAACCTATCCCCTCATGTATTGGGGTTGTTGAAAAAGTTGGTTTCACGCTATATTGGGAGCTAGGAAGAGTCTCGAAACATCAATTAAGATACTCTTGTTCTTCAGATTGATCATCTTGCTTGGGAAGATGCGTGGAAAGTATGAGGCGTTGATGCAGCCGATTGGAAAACGGGTTGGGAGTTCAGGCATCTCACCTAACCTATTGACTACCTTTAGTCTAATGTTGGCAGTGGGAGCTGGGGTAGTATATGCGTCGAGGTTGCCGCTTCTCGGAGCGGCCGGGATAGTGGCCTCAGGAGTAGTGGATATGCTTGATGGAGCTGTAGCGAGAGCTACCCACACCGCAAGCAGGTTTGGTGCTGTTTATGATCATACGCTAGACAGATACGCTGAGTTGTTTGTGCTCGTTGGTATTGGTTTAGGTGGATTCGCTGATTGGGTTTGGATCATCTTCTGCCTGTTTGGTATGATAATGGCGAGTTTCGTTAGAGCTAAGGCTGAATCGGTGGGTGGCTTGAAAAGCTGCAATGTGGGAATTGCTGAGAGGCAGGAGAAATTGATAATACTATTAATTGGATCGATGCTTCAACCCTTCGTACCCATTGCGTTGGTTGCCTCAGTGATTGTAGTCGGCATCTTGTCACACGTCACCGTTGCTCAGAGACTCATGTATACTTACAATCATACTTGAGGTGGGTCAGTGAATGTTTGATCTGGTTGGCGTCGGCAACCCAGTTTATGATATGATCGTAACTCCCTCTGTGAAGACTGACGGCAGAGTACTTTCTGGTTGCAGCACCAACGGATGCCTCGCCGCCAAGAGATTAGGTTTGAAGAAAGTTGGCCTCATAGGCTGCATAGGAATTAGCTTCGCAGAAAGGTTCAAGCATGATATGAGGGGTTACGGGATCGAAACTCGGTTAGATTCGGCTGGGGGCGAGTCAGGCGGTTTTCGACTAATTTATGATGCTCATGGGGATAGAACGCTAGACGTTCTCGGTGTTGCAAATCCCATTGGGATTAAAGATCTTCCCGACGAATATTTGGATGCGAAGTTCTTTCTGATTGGGCCAATTTTGGGTGAGATTGATCTCACGCTGATTCAACATATTCGTTCCTCATCTAAAGCCAAGATCTTCCTTGATCCACAGGGGTTGATACGAACCATCGGAGAGGATCGTCGCATTATTCATCGTTGTGATCAGCAAACTTTCAGACAAATCGCTAGATTAGTGGATTTCATAAAGCCAAATGAGCCTGAAAGTGAAACTATCACCGGCGAGAAAGATCCAGTGAAAGCGCTAATGCGATTGGGTGAACTAGGTTCAGCTTTGCCTATTGTCACGCTCGCAGACCGCGGATCGGTTCTCTTGAACGAGGAAGAACTATGCCGAGTTCCAGCATTCCCAACAAATGCCATGGACCCAACTGGTGCTGGCGACGTATACGCGGGGTCATTCATTACAGAGTTTCAAAGGAGTAACAACATTACTGAATCTGCACTCTTCGCCTCGGCTGCAGCGTCAATAATGGTGGAACAAGTTGGTCCAGATTTTTCAATGACCAGGACACTCGTTGAGGAGAGACGAGAGACAATTCGCGAGCGGCTGACGAAGCAGTCGGTGCGTTCTTAATATCGTCTTTCGTCTTCAGATCTGACTTTTGTGAGTCCGAAATGAACAGCACAGGACACGCAGTAGAATTTTACCACTCTTTCCCTGGCAATGTATGTGCCGTGTGAGCGTAATTCACGAGCGAGTGACGGATCCACAAGGGACGTCCATCTGGTTTCACGTCTTGCTTTGTCTCGGGGGACAGGTCTGCCGCAGTGTGAACATTGAATCATTACCGCACTGCCCTTGCCTCCCTTGCTGCGACCTCGCGACTTTCTCTTCTTTGTCAATGTATTCCACATTGATTTAGAGGTGGCAGCCTGCTTAAATGTTGTGTGATTTGTTGATCTCAGTACGCCCTAGCAAAGTAAGCTACTTTCTCTCCTGGTTTGCCGCATTTGATGCATGTAGCAAATGTTGGTTCATCTTTGAACGGTAAGGTGCGGATAGTTGCACCCGTCTCGGCCTTAACGGCATCTTCGCATTCAGTGCTTCCGCACCAGCAAGCACGCAAGAATCCACCCTGCTTATCTAGTGCCGACTTGAATTCTTGGTAATTGTCAACTTGATGAACGCTGGCCTTCAGAGAGTTCGTAGCTGTGTTGAACAGATTGGCTTGGATCTCCTCAAGGCATTTCTTAACCTGATCCACGATTTCCGTATCTTGCACAGTGAGTTTTTGTCGGTTATCTCTTCGTACAAGAGTCGCTTGCATCTTGTCAACATCTCTTGGTCCGATCTCAATACGGAGAGGAATTCCCTTCAGCTCCCACTCGTTGAATTTCCAACCAGGC
>CAYWMG010000204.1:0-5472 GCA_964459245.1 uncultured Candidatus Bathyarchaeia archaeon | reverse complement strand
TGTGAACTTCATTGGGTTTCCCTTAGAGACCACTATCGCTGGGATGTCAATGATCTTCGGCGGAGTCTTGAAGGACTTTCCACGGTTGAAGGTGTACTTTGTTCATGGAGGCGGATTCCTACCATACCAGCGTGGCAGGTTCGAGCATGGGTATATGGTTAGGGAGGATCCTAAGAGGAGAATCGATAAGCCCCCAAGCGAATACTTCAAACTAATCTACTTCGACGCATTAACCCACGACCAACACGCCATGGAATACCTAATCTCCTCAGTAGGCGCGAACAGGGTTATGCTGGGAACGGATTACCCAGCAGATATGACTGACTCTAACCTGGTAGGTAAGATTCAAGGCCTCAAGACCATATCCGAGGATGATAAGGAACGTATTCTGTGGGGAAACGCAGCAGAACTATTCAAACTAAACTAATTGATCAAGTGAATAGTGTTTTCTATTAGATAACTCCACGCGAACATACCATTTCCCCAATGACTAACATGGGTGGTTAATTAAATCGAAAGCGACCAGCTTGAACATCTGCGATTAGAAATTTCAGATTAGATCGTGAGAAGAAGATTATATACTCATTCTAAGTGATAATTTAACGGTTCGAACTTGGACCGTCGACGCTTCCTAAAGTATGCGGGCTTAGCAGCAGGAGTGGCTGGGGCATCCGCGCTAGGCTTGAATTATTACCTCAGTAACAAATCGTTGACATCAAAAAATGAGAAAACCCTCGTCTGGACTACTGGCCAGGCTTTGCCATTCGGAATAGCTGACGCCCCAGTTGTTTCAACTGGCAACGGAGTTCTTGTTTTTGGCGGTTACGGAAGCAGCGTTAATGATCCCTTGGGTAGCGTGTTAGAATTTGACGGTCAAGTTTGGAAGTCAAAGTCATCAATGCACGTATCTCGTTGGGGTGCCGCTGCTACAGTTTACGGTAACGATGTCTACGTATTCGGAGGATATCCGAATGCCGTGGCAGAGCGTTATGAGATCACGGACGATAAATGGACCTTACTTGGCTCAATGCCAACCCCCATCCAAGGTCAGGGCCTGATGGCTGCTACAGTAGGATCCAGAATCTATCTCTTCTTTAGAAATTCAACCTACGAATATGACCCTACAACCGACCAGTATACACGGAAGACCGAAGCCCCGTTAGCACGAACGTGGGCAACCTGTGCAGTTGTAAGAGTAGGAAACGAGGATAGAGTCTACATTATTGGTGGATATGACACTAGCCTAGGCGACGGCACGAACGTGAACTACTACTACAAACCATCACCAGACCAGTGGAGCGAACCCCAACCACCAGCCCCATACCGTGCCTACGGTGTTACGCGAGACAATCCTGTCTGGAGGGGCATCATATACTATGGTTTTGGCCTTAAGAACCCGGATCAATTTTTCAAGGAAATGTACTCCTACGATCCACGGAATGCTGTATGGTCAAGGTTACCCTCGGCTTCTCACGAGCGAGATGGAGTGGGTTGCACAATATTAGATGGAACTCTATACGTTGTTGGAGGGCGCAATTTACCTAAAGACCAGTTCGGTCTAACCTATTGTGAAACACTTACCCTGTGACATCATCTCACGGTTAAGGCTCGCGAGCTCACTCGCTTACATTTCTTTATGTTTGCTCGTGCCGTTACCAGCCTATGACGGATGAGACACGTGGTTGTATAGGTTCATGGTATACTCGTGCCTCTGTATCAAGCAGCCCAACAGATTGGAAAAAGTTAGCCTTACAAGGCCTAGGACAGTTTCTTATTTGGATTGAGGGCCTTCGGCTGATCTGGTTTTTTTAATTATTGAGAGAGCTTCCTGCGTGAGGCATCCGATTGTATCAAAGTCTCCGTCATCTACAAGATTAGCCCTACAAATCCATGTTCCACCTACTGCAAAGGCGCCCGCTGTAATGTAGTCCGCAAGATTGCTAGCGTTCACCCCTCCAGTTGGAACGAAATGAGTAGATGGAAAAACATCTCTGAGCGCTCTAATGTGACTTGGCCCACCTGATTCTGCTGGGAAAATTTTCATCAGTAAAGGAAGATCAAGCGAATTCGAGCTCTGTTTTCTCACAGCTAAAATGGCACGGTTAACCTCTGTTGGAGTGAACCCTCCAGGGCATGGTACAATTTTATTTTCCATGCAGTAAGCAACAATTTCCTCATCAAGGTGCGGCGATGCAATGAATCGTGCTCCGGCTTGCACAGCCTCTTCCGCGGCGGATTTGGAGAATATTGTGCCAGCCCCGACTAAAAGTTCAGGCACTTCCTTGCATAAACGCATTAAGACATCCATGGCTCCTTCTCTTCGCATAGTGACTTCAACCACATCCAGTCCGAGGTCCAAGAACTGCCTTCCCAACCGCAAGACTTTCGACGGATTATTGCTTACAACAATCGGTATGAGCCCAACTCTCTCAATCCTTTCAAGACTCTCGCTAAACAAAACGACCATACCTAGTTACAGAAACATCTGTAGCCTGAGTAGAATTAATTTATGTTGGCTTATAACTCAGTAACTCAATAGTTAGTGAGAGTTTCCAGAATATGCCAGAAACGTATGCGGGTATTGACCTTAACGAGATTGTAGATTTTCATCTTAAAAGCTACACAGTTAAACCACTGGGTGGAGGTAAGCATACCCGACTGGAGATAGCTTGCTTCGACAAGAACGTCAAGTCGCTTGTACACTATCATCCCAACGCGGACGAGACATACTACGTCATTGAAGGAGAAGCAATATACAGACAGGACAAGAGAATCCAGGCAGATGCAGGGGAACAGATTAAGCGAAAAGGTTTCAGGAACTCATTTGTTGTGGAAGAGATTAAGGCAAAGCCTGGATTTCTAATGTCTTTCGCTCCCAATAGGATCCATCAAGTTGAGTCGTTGACGAAGCTTCGACTATTGAAATTCTTTTCATCGCCAAATGGGGATTTCAGCGCTATAGAGAGCGAGGATTGGGAGAGCATTCAACCTCCTGAATAGAATTCATGCGGACTTAGCTGGTGCTCAGAACTCAAAATCCTAGAATTGCGCTCAACGAGTAAGCGCCTGCACCTAGAACTATCAGTGTTATTCCTAGCAAAATGTAGGTAACATCAATCTCATATGCTGATGCATTTTGCCCGACGAGATAGGGTGCTTTCATCTTGGTCTTCTTCATAACAATATTTCCAATCATCTCTACAACGATGAAGAAGGCCACTGTTGGAACCAACAAGCCAACGATTAGAAATATGCCTCCAAAGAATTCGAGCACTATTGCCATAATAGTCGCAGCTGGTGGAACTCCAAGGCTCTCGGTCCACTTTAGAGTTGCTTTAGGATCCTTCAGCTTCGGATAGCCATGCATAACGAAAGTTACCCCCATAACAACCCTCAACAACACTGCCAACAAAGGCGTGTAGAAGATTAAGAAGTCAAATAGCATACAAATACACTGACGCCATAGAACGCACTTGGTTATTTATGCTTAGTAGTGCTCATGATTAGTTTTTCGAAAGGTACTCTTATTGACGCCTCATTTTCAAGGAACCCAGTAAGAGTCATTTAGTATTACGGTCATGATTCAGAGTCTTCGTCGTCCTCATCGCGTTCAAAAATAACACGCGGGAAACCAAGCCTAGTTCGATACCTCTCCGCGAACAACTTCATCGCTGATAACCCATCAATGATTCACTAGTTGAAGACATCTGGGTGCCGGTTGCTATATGACATATTGCAGTGCCTCTGTAATGTTCTAGACTGATAGGTTGAAGATTTGTAGTTCATGATGTTCCTGAAAGCTCACCTTTTCACCGTACCTTGAACACCTTCGTACGATACACCTCTGTTCACCCTCAAATCGGCTAATATGCTACGAATTGGTATGCTCTTGCGATTGAACCCAAGTTTTGTGCTTTGAGGTTTCATAATGGATCGATAGATACTTTGAGCAGAGTGATATCCATAGATGACTATGTTGAAACTGCCCGTAACTCCGCTAGTCCATCTCGAACGCATAAGCAGGGAGAGCGGAAATGAGGTGTATGCCAAGCTAGAGAATCTGAATCCCACTGGTTCTCATAAAGACAGAGAAAGCCTGGCAATGATAACCGACATGAAGAAACATGGATTTACAGAGTGCGTAATAGCAAGTACTGGAAATGCCGCCATCTCGCTCTCCGCCATGGCGGCCTGCGAAGGTATCAAAGTAAATGTCTTCGTCTCTAAGGATATCAGCCCTGAAAGGTTGAACCTGATAACTCTCTTCGAACCAAAACTGCACTTAATCGACGGTTCTTATGATGACGCTATGGTTGAGAGTGAAAATTACGTGAAGCAGAACAAGCTGTACAGTGCGAACCCTGGCCACAACAAGAATAAGATATTTGGCGACTCGAATGCGGGAAGCGAGATTGTCCTCCAGCTAAAGCCGAACTTGCCAGATTTCCTAATTGTACCAAGCAACAATGGGACACTCATAACCGGTGTCTGGATGGGAGCGAAGATGAGCGGTGCCAATCCAGTCATGATCGCTGCTGTCGCAGAGAAGAGTGCTCTAATGGGGAGCATCGCGGGCCACCATAGATTTGAAGCTGAAGAATTCGACACGACGCTATCTGAGAGCCATGGACGCACAATCAACATTACCGATCCGGAAGCTTCGAAGGCTGCTAGAGATTTACGAATGGAAGGAATCTTTTGCGAACCAACCTCGGCCGCATCACTCGCAGCTCTCAGAAGGCTAGGAATAGAAAGCAAGATTGTGGTCCTGCTGATCACGGGGAGCGCATTCAAGTTTGCGAAATCTTACAGAACGGCTCTTGGCATACAGGATACTCCTCCCGCAGGAGCATAGTATGATAATAAACCATAAAACGACCGTAACGTTGATTCACAACTTCGTAAGTTCACATTCCTGAGCGAACACCTCGGATGAATCCTATGATGCCGCAAAGCCTAGAAGACCTGTTCAAACTTGTCCTAGACCAACGCGCCTCAAAAGTTCAAGTCTTCAACAAAGTCAACACTTCAGAGGCTGGCGGAAAATGGAAACACACTTTCACGGTCACGGTCAATGTCCAGCTTAACGGCGCTACTGAGAATTTTAGGTTCCAAACTGGAGAAGTAACCGCAGACCATGAATTAATCGAGCAGAAGAAAGAGGAGACACCTGAATACGAGAATTTTCAACGCACAATGGTCTCTATGTTCCATAGAGTCAATACCATCGAACGTAGGTTAGCTCTCATCAAGCAGACAAAACTTCCGAACTTGGTAATCGAAGTTCAACCCTGAGCGCTCAGGCATCAAATTAAGATTTAATCTGTCTCCCAAATTATAAGCATCAGGTACACCGATGATAGTATGTGGAATGATGGGTTGACTTGATGTGAAGGTGGTTCGTCGAGATGGCTGGTTTTCTGCTCTATTCTTGATAGGTATCTTTCTCGTAATAATGCCTACATCTCTGAT
>CAYWMG010000203.1:0-1704 GCA_964459245.1 uncultured Candidatus Bathyarchaeia archaeon | reverse complement strand
ATTCGTTAGCGACGCCAGGGCGTCCCCCACTGTCATGAAGCAGTAGAGTCCCCAGGCACTCAACATGATTACTGGCGTCATGAAGTAGTATGGGTTGACCTTCTTCGCTTTCCTCATGCTTAGAAATACGGGAAGCAGGATCAGGATGCCGTAGATTCTGGTTATGCTGGCAAGGCCGGCGAGGGCTGTGGATAGTGTTAGCTTTCCTTTCTTGTAGAAGTACCATGCCGCAATCGTCTCGAAGAAAAATACCGCTTCCGAATAGCTGAGAGTTGTGAAGATTAGGATGTAGGGAAATGTGGCCATTAGCAGCGTGGAGTACAAGGCTTCTTTGCGTGGCATATACATCTCCGCAGTTAACTGGAACATCACGATGCTTGCTGCTGCGAAGACTTGAGTTACTACAAACGCGGCAAGCCAAGGATCGCCGACGATAAGACTGACGAAGTGAGTGAGTAGCGGGTACCCGGGCAGGAATGCGTAGTTGGGTACCTGATACCCCTGGCTCACGATGAAACCAAAATTGAAGCTGTCCCAAGCGTTAAAGAGCCACAGCCAACTTGCGGAAACTGGGATCAAGTTCACTCCGTACCCTTGCATCCAAGGTGTCTGAACCGCACCTTGAGGATCATACAGATGGTAGACGAGAGCCGCACCAAAAACCCTGATGTACGCCGTAACTATCAAAGGAATAGAAAATACTTGAATCGTATCCCAGCGCGTCGTACGCGTTGAACGTCTAACGGACTTATGCGGCAACTTCTTCACTGCACCCAACCTAGAGCTCCAGATTGCTAGTCCAACAGGTTAATTGGCGTCGGAATGGTCAGTATAAGGCACTCAAGCCAAATAGAATCGAAAAAACCGGTAAGCCGTTGTATCAGATTGCTTATCAGCCGTCAATCTAGCGGTACACAGCAAATTGACCTTAGGGGAATCGCAACGCGAGAAATTGCACGGTGCGTCTCGGCCGCAAGGTTAGAAAAGTGGTACCAGTTCGAGGCAGAAGGCTCTCGGTTCTCTCCATCAGATGTTGCGGCGAAGATAACCCGGACTGTGAAACAAAGATTGACCTTCTAAGATATCATGATCTTAGAAAGCTTCGTCAAGAGGATGCGCACTTAACCGAGGACCCAGTTGTTCACAACCTAATGAAAATAGAACATGTCTTCCCTGATCGCTTCATCCAAAATCAGGCCGGCAGCGATAGAATCATATTATCGAATATCCATAGTGTTCAAGATTTGGGCTTTAGACGTCTTAGATGTGTAATGCTTGCGCCCTTGCTAGCCGTCCTTCTGGTTACTTTCCCAATTCTGCAAGGGCAATTCAAAGGACAAATCATAGTGTCTTGCCCCCCAATGGTTGTGCCGAACCAAAACTATATGTTCAAACCAACATTGAAACTGTACCAATCGTCAGCCGAGCAGGGCGGTAGCTTATTCATTGAGGGTTCTGGATTCACCCCGAATGGGACCGCTAACTTACACGTTGACAATCTTGGAGAAACCTCAGCAGTAGTTCTCACCTACCCTACTGACCGTAACGGCTCATTTCTGGAAACATTCCACATAGACTCCAACATGGAAGTGGGCACCTATATCGTATGGGGACACGACAATGCCACTGGTGTGGCCACGAACATTCTGAACTTGAAAGTAGCTCCAGCAAACCCTTTCATGTTGAAGGTTGAAGGTTTGCATT
>CAYWMG010000202.1:0-6088 GCA_964459245.1 uncultured Candidatus Bathyarchaeia archaeon | reverse complement strand
GACTTTGCAAATTCATACTCCTACCTATACTACGTACACAGAGACGTACTAACGCAAATCATCAAACCCGCGGAGGCGTCGATCCCGTTCTTTGCAGCTTTCGCAATGCCGGTGTGGCTGGCCATCCTAATACCACCATTCGCGATACTGTGGATCATAAAGTCGCTCCTTCCATACTTTATTGGTAACTCTAGGCTTGTCTTCAGCCTTGCCATGGACAGAACGTTTCCGGCTCAATTTGCTAACGTCAACAAGTATGGTTCACCTACTTGGGCAACTCATCTGCAAGCACTCCTGGCAATAGCTGGAGTTTTTGTGTTCACCCAATCAGTAACTGTGATCCTTGCCATAGGAGCCGTAG
This sequence comes from uncultured Candidatus Bathyarchaeia archaeon, assembly GCA_964459245.1. GTDB lineage: Archaea > Thermoproteota > Bathyarchaeia > 40CM-2-53-6 > 40CM-2-53-6 > FEN-987. The sequence goes on along the minus strand of CAYWMG010000202.1, from coordinate 5,727 downwards.
GCGCCTTGATGTACTACTTCATATTCGGCTTGGCGATGATGGTATTTCCTTACGTTCGTAAGGACATCTTTGAGAAATCTACAGTTCAGTGGAAAGTTGGAGAAATCCCGGTTATCTCCATCTTGGGCTTGCTTACGGCGATAGTGGGCTTCTTCATCTTCGGATACTCACTTACCTTGGTGAACGTCGGCGCTGTTACTGCGCTATGTTTGTTGCTGGGAATAGGATTAGTCATTCACTTATACCAACTCAGAAAGAATGAGGCACAGGGCGTAAGCCTAGCGGACGTCTATTCGCAGATGCCCCCAGAGTAACTTCGTAAGCGGCGTTAAACGGTAAACGGTGAATACACCTATATATCCAAGCCTCAGACGAAACTTTCCTTGTTAGATGCTTCTCTGTAATTGGTGACAATTGTGACTAGAATATTCTTCTCGGTCGATTCCCACGGCAGCACCACAGTATGGAGAAAATGGATCAAGGCACAAGAGATGCACAAAGTCGACGTGATGATGCTGTGCGGAGATCTCACCGGCAAGATGCTCGTGCCACTTGTAAAACAGGAAGACGGGTACTACACTGACTATTTCGGCGCAGCGAAAGTGCTCAAGAATGAAGAAGAAATTAAGAATATTGAGAGAATACTTGAAGGGTCTGGAATATACCCTTTTAGAACAACTTGGGACGAAGTCCATCAACTGCAAGAGGATCCGAAAAAAGTTGAGCGCATGACTAATGAGGCTATCAAACGCAGGATGGCCGAATGGCTTGATCTACTGATAAACGAGGTTGACATGCACAAGGTCAAAGCACTTGTCATGCCTGGTAACGATGACATTTATGACGTGGACGAAGTCATCAAAAAGTACGAGGACAGGGGCATAATCTACCCATTGGATAAAGTGGTAGATATCAATGGATTCGAAGTAGTTAGCTACGATCATGTGAACCCAACACCCTGGGACACACCGAGAGAAGCGTCCGAAGATAAAATCACAAAAGACGTTGAAAAACAAATATCAAAACTATCTAACGTTAAGAAATCCATTTTTAACTTCCACTGCCCACCATATGGAACACAACTCGATATGGCACCTGAACTTGACAAAACCCTTAAACCGGTTATGCGGGGCGGGCAAGTCAACGTTCACGTCGGTTCCAAAGCAATCAGGGCGGCCTTGATAAAACATAAGCCAATGCTCGGGCTTCACGGCCACATACACGAGTCCACTGGTGCAGTCTCACTTGAAGGCGTACAAATTTTCAATCCAGGTTCAGAGTACGGCGAGGGAGTTCTGAGAGGATTCGTGATAGAACTCTCAAAAGATGGAATCGACAAGTATTGGCGGGTCGAAGGATGACCTCCGCCACATCAGACGAAATAGTGAAACAAGAAGAAGCTTTCCTCGTCCTACTAAATGAAGTCCTAGACCATGCTAAACAGAAAAACATTACAATGGTTACCCTAGGCGCAATTGCGTTCCGAATTCACTGTCCAAAATTCAAACACATAACTTACAGCATGAAACGCAACTTAACCGACTTGGATTTCGCTGCCTACATGAAAGACGCTGATAAGATCTCCGCCCTCTTCTCCGAGCTTGGTTACCAGGAACTCCTGCCAGTGAGAATGTACTTCGGCGGAAGAAGACGCATGTTCCAAAATAATCAAAAAGGAATGAAATCGGATCTCTTCCTAGACGAACTACACATGTGCCATGACATCACTTTCAAAAACAGGCTGCACATTGACCCTCCAACATTATCACTCGTCGATCTTCTCTTGGAGAAAATGCAGATCGTTGAACTCGATGCGAAGGACGTCATAGACACAGTAGCTCTCATAAGAGAGCATGAAATTGGAGCCAGCGATAATGAGACAATAAACACGGAATACCTATCATCGCTCTGCGGATCCGATTGGGGTCTATGGATGACCGTGACAACCAATCTGAAAAAGGTAAGAACCCACCTCCCGCAATTTGAGAGCTTAAGCGACGAAGACAAGGAGAACGTGGACAAGAAGATTGTTAGCATCCTAGAGATAATTGATGCCACACCAAAATCAACTTCATGGAAGATGCGAGCGAAGATTGGAACAAAGAAAAAATGGTATAGAACAGTGGACACTCCTCATTGAGTCTGATAGAGACGAGAAAGCTCAGCAAAACTAGCGGCCATTCAGTTGGGTAAAGATTATTCAGCCCTCTTTGTTCAAATGACATTTGCCAACTAACTTTCACGAGGTTAACCGCAAACTGCTGATTTTGAGTCGAAGGGATCTGGCTAGTTAAGTTCACACTATGAATTCATCGTAAATATGTAAATACGATGAGGTTGAGCTGTCCCTGCGTTGGCGTTGCAATAATTGGATTTAGTCGCTGAACCTTATAAGCTGAAGATTATTCAACCTACACCTCCAGTCGCAGAATCAGTTAGGCAGAATGCGCTAAAGAGAGCATTCTACAACGTGTACCTACTGCCGTCAAAATATGTTTACATAGATTTCCTAAACGAGACAGGAACAGGCGCCATGAGTGACCGACAATGGGCAGGATTGATGATAGGAGATGAAGCGTACGCCGGAAGTAGAAACTTCTATCGACTAGAACAGGCAACAAAAGAGGTACTCGGATTCAAGCATGCGTTACCCACTCACAACACACGCGGAGCAGAACATTTGGTTGCCGAGTTAAGAATTAAGCCATCTAGCTACGTTGCAACGAACTGGGGCTCACCCAACGCTGTTGAACACTTCAAACGAGCTGGAGCGCAGATCATCGATCTTTCAGAACATTTGGTTCACAAATCAAACTTTGAAGGCGACATCAACCTTGAGAGCGTGAGGAAACTAATTGATGAAACTGGCGCTGATAAGATTTCATTCTTCCACATCAAACTTTGCACTGGTCCGTTTGGAAGCTATCCCACCTCCGTTTCCAACTTGAAACAGCTCAAGGACATCCTCTCGAACGCACACATCCCTCTCGTCCTAGACCTATCTTACGCTGCAGAGAACGCCTATCTTGTCGCAGCAAAAGAAGACGGGTATTCGGGCAAGAGTATTGCGTCGATTGTGAAAGAAATTGCTGCCCTGGCCGATATAGCAATAGTCAGTTGCCGCGAGGCGTGTTGCGCGAGTGTAGGTGGGCTAATTGCAACCAATGATGATAGTTTTCATCAAGATGCACGTGCTCTAGTAGTCGTGTACGAAGGGCTCTTCACGTATGGCGGCCTCAACGGCCGCGATATGGAAGCGATTGCCACCGGCCTTTACGACATGGTCGATGAACACAACGTCGCGTGGCACCATGAAATCATAAGTAGACTAACAAAACTTCTTCAAAGTTATGATGTACCGATCGCTGGAACCGAATCAGCCAATGGAGTCTATATTGATGTATCAAATCTTTTTGGTCGACAAATAACTAATCCAGCTCGTGCAGTGGCTGCACATCTTTACGCAGCAAGTGGAGTACGCGCAGCGGTTCATGACCCACTATTCAACGGCCACTCGAATGAGCTCCTAGCTTTTCTCCTTCCGAAAAGAACGTACACATGGCTACATCTTCAGTACGCTGCTGAAGCTCTGAAGTATGCCATCTCTCATGGTTCAAAGATCCGCGGCGTGGAACGGCAAGATCATGAGACTCCTAGTGGCCAATACTACCTCAACGCCAGATTCTCTCCGGTTGGAAGCATGCTACGAGGATTTCACGCATCAATCATACCAGAACCTTACCGTGTAAAGGCTGTAGAGGCGATTGGAAACACCACCAGGGAATTTCGCGAGAGGGCCATGGCCGACGCTGGCTACAACACATTCCTCCTCAGGTCTGAGGATGTTTACATTGATTTGCTCACTGACAGCGGAACATGCGCTATGAGCGACGACCAATGGTCGGCACTGATGAGGGGAGACGAGCGACCTGGCACCTCGAGTTTTGAATCATTGCAGAAAGCAGTCCGCGACGTCTTGGGCTATAGATACGTAGTTCCAACGCACCAAGGCAGAGCTGCGGAGCATATACTGTCTCAATCTCTCATAAAGAAAGGCCAATTTGTTCCAATGAACATGTACTTCACAACAACCAGAGAACACATAGAGTTAGCTGGCGGTACATACATTGACGTCATTGTAGACGAAGCAAAAGATCCCCAATCCCGAAAGCCGTTCAAAGGGGATGTCGACATTAAGAAACTCAAACGAGTTATAGAAGAGAAGGGTCCAGAGAACATAGCTTACGTGAGTACAGCCCCAGAGGTCAACATGGCTGCCGGCCAACCATTCTCTATGAGTAACGCAAGGAAAGTTAGTGAACTCTGTCATGATAATGGTATCCTATTGATTTACGACGCTACGCGGTGTTCGGAAAACGCTTGGTTGATCAAAGATCGCGAGCCGGGCTATCACAACAAGAGCGTAAAGGAAATTCTGAAGGAGATGATGAGCTACAGCGACGGTTGCACGATGAGCGCTAAGAAAGACTGCCTTGGCAACATAGGGGGATTCATTGGAATAAACAGCCGGGTGTTGTACGAAAAGTTCTGCAAGATGGTTACGGTTTATGAAGGTACAAGGTACGATGGAGGCATGTCCGGGCGCGACATGGAGGCCTTGGCGAGGGGAATATACGAAATGACGGACGACGACTACATAGGTTCCCGAGTCAGACAAGTACAATATTTGGGAAAACTATTGCTTGACGCCAATATCCCCATCGTTGAACCAGTAGGTGGTTTTGCTGTCTGTCTAGACGCGAAGCGCTTCCTCTCACACATAACCCAAGATGAATTTCCAGCCGAAATGCTTTCCGCCTCCCTCTACGTTGATTCAGGAGTTCGATCAATGGAACGCGGCATAGTCTCAGCGGGAAGAGACCACCTCACTGGCGAGAACAAACACCCAGAACTTGAACTTGTCAGGCTAACTGTACCGAGACGTGTGTATACTAACAGTCACATGGAGGCAGTAGCGAGTTCCATCATAAACCTCTACCAACATAGAACAGAAATCGGGGGCCTTCGCATGGGATATGAACCAGCCCAACTCAGATTCTTCTCCGCGAGATTCGAACCAATAAAAACCTGATGCAGGAAGAATATTCTGACACTTCCTTCCAGGATCTTCAATGACCACGAATTAGCCTCTGAAATAGCGCGGCAGCCGGAAACCGTCATCTGATCGTGGTTCCAACCCACTGGTAAGTCACAAATTTTAGACGGTAACGTTATTGCTGTTTGGTCTACTGTGTTTCTCTATCCCTGCCATGACACAGGCCGGGGGAGTAAATTCTGGACAATACTTTTAAGATGAATAATCCGAGAGTACATAGTAGTATTTTCTTTTCCTTCGGTACAAATAAAGTATGGACCATCTACATATCCTCGAATAATCGTGCCAGACATAGAAAACCCGGCATACAGGCTTCTGAAACTCTCTAGACGCGATTCACTAAAGGCAATAGTTCTGTTTGGAGCCGCACTTCTGTTTCTGCCTCTCGCGGCACTGGCGCGTTTCATGTTAGCTCCTAGAGCAACCGGTCCGGTTGTATATCCGAAGGTCCGTATTGCCAACTCAAAAGATGTCCCGCTCAATGAATCCGTACTGTTCGAGTATCCACATAAGGATCGACCGGCGGTTCTGATTCATCTGGCAGATGGATTCGTAGCGTATGATTCACTCTGCACTCATCTCGGATGTCAAGTCCACTACAACAAGATTCC
>CAYWMG010000201.1:0-1773 GCA_964459245.1 uncultured Candidatus Bathyarchaeia archaeon | reverse complement strand
AGAGTACGTATGATTAGAAACGGTAAAGTCAAGACAACTAAACCGTTGGCTGAGGTTGAAAGAGTCGCTTTCCAAAAGCCCTACGAGGAGATGGAAGCCTTCCTAACAGACGGCCTAGATACATTGCTCTATACAATGAAGGGGCGCGTGAAGGATATGGAAGAGAAGACCGTTCGCTATCCAGGGCATGCAGAACAGATCAAGGCCTTGATAGAAGCCGGCCTAGTCTCAACCAAGCCGACAAAGATTAATGGTACCAACATAACTCCCCGCAAGTTTCTGTCCGATACTTTGGGACCAAAGTTACAGCTCGGCGAGGAGAAAGATGTTACACTTATGAAAGTTGTTGTCACCGGAACCAAAAACGACTCGCGTCTCGTGCAGGAGTTTAATATGGTGGATTACTTCGACGAAATCAGTCATGTCTCTTCAATGGCTCGAACCACAGCCTACACGGAGGCCATAGCTGCGATGTTGCTAGCCGACGGCAAGATTACTGAGAAGGGCGTCGTGCCACCAGAAACCGCGTTCACGGGTCCGAGCTTCAAAGCACTTTTCCAAAGGCTAGCGGAAGAGAACGTGAGGATCTCAGAAACCCTTACAACTACAACTCCAAGCATAGCAAACTCTTAGACAAAACGCAAAACGCAAGCGAGTTCGATCTTCAGATCCCATTCCGATATGCTTCTCTTCTGTACGCACTACCCAATGGTGTTTATCGACCAGTCATATGCACATGCCCATTTCCACAGCGCTTTGAATCGAATAAGTCTGCACGCTGGCATTCAAACGAGGTGTCGGCGCAGTATCCGTTTAAATGTTTGATGCTAGGAGGTGTAGTAGATCGTATTATAGAACATGGTCGAAGGAACAGTACATCCGTCGACATTGAGAATCATGCCGCCAATGTTGCTGGCATTCACAATCATGAAGTATGGCACGTACATCCAAATATCGATATAATTGTAATACATCGCCCTGGTTATCATTTGAAAGTTGTGAGTTAGTGTACCGTTGTCCAACGCCGTAGCGGCGGCCTCTTGCCACGCAATAACGGTCTGATTTGAGTAACCTGATGCTCCTACATAGTTATCCGCAGTTAAGGCGGATACGTAATCTATACTGGCTATGTAGTCCTCGCTATAGGTACCAATTCCAAATGGGTAATTTGTGCTGTTGGTGTTCGTGCCAAATACGACGTTAGACCGTTCGGAGGAGGCGAGTGGAGTGAGTGTAATCTTGATTCCGATCGATCCGAGTTCTGTCGATATAACGCCCGCAACCTGTCCCTGAGTATAATCGTCAGCATCGTATAGGAAATTTACCGATGGAAACTCTTGTCCAGAGGCATTCAGTTCCGTGCCGTTGGGCAGATTAGATTTGTAGCCCGCCTGGGCGAGGAGCATCGCAGCCTTCACGGGGTCGTACTGGTAAGGCTGTAAACCTGTCGTGGAGTCGTTGTAGTATGGAAAGCCTGGCGGGATAGGCCCTACGTACTGTGTCGCAAGATCATTGAAAACGCTATGAATTATTGACTTGTAATCGATAGCATAAGCTATGCCTTCCCTCACTAACTTGTTCTGGAAAGGTGCAAAAGAGTAGGGATCCATATACAAGAAGTATTCGTTGGACGCTGAACCGTATTCGATGGGCAAGATGGATACGTTGGCGCCTGGAATTTGTTTGACTGCGTCATATTGGGTTATTGGAGCACGAATACTTTGAGCGAATCCCGACTTCATGTCAGCTATCATTGCGGTGACGGGCTTATAG
>CAYWMG010000200.1:0-7282 GCA_964459245.1 uncultured Candidatus Bathyarchaeia archaeon | reverse complement strand
AAGTGCGAACGCAGCTTGTTCGAATTCCTTAACCATCTTTCCACGTCCAAAGGTTCCAAGGTCTCCGCCACGTTTTCCAGAGGGACAGAGTGAGACTTCTTTGGCAATATTAGAGAACTTCTCTCCCTTCTTCAACCTCTCCATGACGGTTTGTGCCTCCTTTTCAGTCTTCACAAGTATGTGAGCGCAATGAACTTCGTTCGGCATCTACAACCACCTTAATCATCGTCAAAAGATGGATTACTGAAATAAGTGTGTTGGAAAATCGATGTCGAAGCACGGTACGAATGCTGTTGCCAGTATGGCTTCGTCTAATGGGAGTGTTGGAGACCACGGGCTTCAATTTCAAGATGGTTGGATGATTTTCATAAACCCACTAACTGTCACGATTCTAACTGGCAGGTTTGGATCGTTTGCTTACGTGATTCCTACAACCTGGAGAGGCCAAGTGATGGGCACTTATTGCTTCTTGTAGGACGGCCGTGTCAAATTTTATGTCAGCTCTGTAGACTATAGCGTGGCACTTTCCACATTCGATACTGTGGGGATCTTGAATTGGCGCCTGCCTTCCGGGGTTGGCTAGAAGGAGGCCCTTTGGTGATATTCGTTTTAGTTGACCAGAGACTTCAGGCTGATCCTTAGCAAGAATGGGTTTCCAAACTGAACTTCCACATCTTCTACACTTTTGCCTATTCGTCTTCGTTGTTCGTCCGCATGAAGCACATACCCATTCCATATTCAATATCCACTATTCTTTTTTCGGAACCAACGAAGGCGTGTCAGAGACAAAACCGTGCTTGGTGAGTTCGAAATGGATGTCTCTGATGGCGTTGGAAACATCATCCTCGTTCACTACAAGCATAATTTGTGACGTATGTGGAGCTAATAATCCTCGTATGATGTTCGTCTTGGGGATCGCGTTTATCGCAATAGATGCGACGCCAGGAGTATCTCTCATTTTATCTCCAACCAGAGTCACTGTCCCTAACCCATACTCCACTTTCATCTCCTTATCGAACGATCTAAGTCGTGTCTCGTTTCTTCTTACGAAATTTGCATCCAGAACTAGGAAATCTCGTAGAACCTGACCCGTATCCATAACTTCAGCCCCGAGATCAAGGAAACCATCGTAGTCTTCCCAAAACACAAGACAGTCCTCCAAGGACCTGCTTCGTTCATTGTTCAATGTTATGATGGCGCAATCCTTCAGACCAGTTACACACTTGACTGCCTGAGGATTTGGATCGTTTGTTTGTATCAACGTTTTAAGTGTTGGATCCGATAGTGGCGCGACCGATATGGGCACTTTGTGTGACCGGGCAATTCTTACAGCAGCATTCTGAATTATGGTCATGCCAGATACGGTTGCTTTCTGGGCTTCATTGTACGTCATTATGGGTACCCTTCTGAGTTCTTCCTCCTTGACTATTCTTGGGTCGGCGCTTTGGACCGGTGTCTCCTTGAAGAGAATCGTCTCGATTTCATAATGGTCTTTCAGGAGAAGGGATAGGAAGACTGCGGTCTGGTCAGATCCTCCTCGTCCAAGCAATGTTTCTAATCCGTCATGTGTAACTCCCATGAATCCGCCAATGGAAATGATTCTCTCTTCTTCGATAAGGCGAAGAAGGTGGGGTAAGTTCTTGGAACTCATTTCAAAATCTGGAGTAGCATTCTCGAAATTATCATCCGTTACGATAGGCCAGATTGATTTGTCAAGAAAGGATGCGTCCAGTTTCTCTGAGTTGAGAATGTAACTCATCATCACGGCCGTGAGCAACTCGCCTGCTGTAGTCAGGGTTCTGGCTCTAAGGAAGTCGTTGAATCGTTTGTCAACTTTCGCAAGGGTTTCCTCAACATCGCTCTTATACCGATCAAGTATTTTGCTGAATTCCTCAAGATAGGTTTCCTTGAGATAACATGAGGAGAGGCTCGAGTAGGACGAGAATATGGAGTCCAGATCATAGGGTCGACTGAGGGCTTTGGATTCACCGATGGCTTGGAGATTGTCTGTGACGCCCTTTGGTGCGGAGAACACTGTTATGGGGCCTCGGTCTTTCATCTTCTTCAGTTCTGAGATTCGTTCGACAATTAGTGGAATATTCGTGCCCGCGAAATCCACTAGGCTTCCGCCAAACTTCACAATCGCTAGAGTCTTCATGCGTGATCTTAGGCTCCGATTTTGAGCGACCTACACTATCTTTAGTGCTACTAGATGTTCTGGACGAATTAAATAATCCGAGTAATTGCTATGGCTGATTCGAACCCTTCATAGGTTGAGGGGCCCGTTTTGAAAGGTGTAATATCCAAACAATCACCGCAATGGAGAGTAGCAGAACGAGGATCGTCAGGATGACAAATTGCGAGTTGCTTAGTCCGATAGCTGAGTATAGCGGAATGTTCTGATAATTCGTGTTTGTTAGCTTACCGGTGAAGATCGATCTGGTAGTTGATGAGAGTTGGTAAAAGGATGTTGAAAACTGAGAGTACGTGGTTGTCGAATACCTAACGTAGGCGTTCGGAATGCCATAATTACAAGCGCTTGAGGCCGGGTCGCATCCAGGGAAGTTGCCAGGCTGATAATAATAACTAACTAGAGTTGTCATTGCTGTTGAATACGGAACTAGGAGCACCGTGAACATGGTCTCCAAGTAAACGTAAGAATTGGTGCTCGAGAAAGCTTCCGTATGATAAACTGGCATCAGAACTGCCGGGTACGCAAGCGAACCTAGGCCAACAATTACAACTAGTATGATCAGTCCAGTGACCAATGTTCTTTGGGAGATCTGCATGTCAGTTCAAGCCACAATAGTATGACTTGATCTCTGTTATCAAGCTACGCTGTTCGGATACATACTTTTGGGAATATGTACGCACGCCGAGCGTTCGTTCTACTCTGACTGATCAACAGTGAACCTAGGTGAACTTTGACGATTCGCTGGGCGTTTTGGTATATTACACGTATTTCGATACTAGCCCTAGAAGTCCACCGAGGGCCACCAGTAAGCCGCCCAATCCGCCACCTAACACTCCAACTATTAGTAGAATTATTCCACCTCTTAGATCAGTGGCTTTCTTTGAAACGATTGCAGCTACGACCCCAAATATGATGTGGAGGATCCCTACCCCGGCGCCCAATAGTCCTCCCAGCGGCGAGTAGAACATCATTATACTACTTCCCAAGAAGCTTAACACGCCTGAGATTATCATCACGATTCCGCCAATGAGCGCAAGCAGATATGCAATTCGTCCCAGTGAAAACTTGGCCATTTCAAATCAACGAAGCAGCCTTTCTGCGTCGAGTACAAATAAGCCTTTCTGCTTGTGATGATGATAACAACTCGTAATGGACAAGGGTTTACTCAACAAATGGTGGCGATGCGGTGTGCCATGGGAAGGAACAAAGTTATCTTGATAGCTCGCGGTCGATCCGCCAGAAAAACTTGATGATGTGAAATTGGCTCGAAAGAGATTATCCAGCACTAGTGATCGTGGGAAAATTTCTTCCAAACGCACGTTAAGTTCGTCACGTTCAAAAAATTCGCTTTCACGGATGACTATTCCAAAGCTGTTGTTTCTGAACAACCCTGAAGAGATAGCGAGAAAATCAGAAGCCGAACTAGCTCGATCTCGAAAAATTCTCGGCTGTATCCTGAAGAAAGTAAGAAGGCGTACGGTTCGAAATACTCTCATTCCATTTAACGAACTTGGCCGAGTTATCTCAGAAGTGGTGCTTCAGGGGCAACTCCTCTTTAACGTCCATAAACAGGCAGCGGTGCGCGATGCTGCGAATCGAGCGTACCTTGCAGTAGACTCATTCACAACTGAATTGAGCCTCAACCGTTCGTTGTATGAGGCCTTCGAGAGGCTCGACGTGTCGAAGGAGGATGATGAAACTAAGTACACCGTCCTGAAGATACTTCGAGATTTTCGTCGTGCAGGGGTGAACCGAGACGAGGCAACGCGTGCGAAGATCAAAGTATTGAACGACGAAATATCCCAACTCGGAACCACCTTCGATCGAAATATCAATGATGACGTCAGAAAGATCATCGTGAACGAACCAAATGAGTTGGCAGGTCTGCCACCGGATTATATATCAGCACACCCGGTGAAGGAAGGTGCTATCACGATCACTACCTCCTACCCAGACGCGTTTCCCGTCTTCCAGTATGCTAGGAACGACAACGTGCGTTGCCGCTTGAGGAAAGAGTTCGATGACCGAGGATATCCTAAGAACTTGGAGATTCTGAAGCGGCTTCTTGAGAAACGGTATGAGTTGGCCAGGATCTTGGGATACGAGAATTATGCGGCCTGGGTAATGGAGGACAAGATGGTTGGCTCTACGAAGGCAGTGGAGGAGTTTGTTGAAAAAATCTCACAGGCCGCGGAGATACGGATGAGCCAGGATTACCAGCTGCTTATCAATCGCAAGAAGGAGGATTTGCCGAGCGCTACTGAACTTGTACCGTGGGATACGAGTTACTACATTGAACGAGTGCGAACAGAAGAGTTCGCTTTCGATTCGCAAGAACTCCGACCATACCTCCAGTTTGAGAATGTGCGAGACGGTCTCTTTGACGTCACCGGAAAACTGTTTGGACTCCGCTACAAGCGGCTAACCGGTGTATCCGCGTGGGATAAGTCGGTAGAATGCTACGACGTGTATGAAGGGCGTAGTCGGCTCGGACGGTTCTACTTGGATCTTCATCCGCGAGAGGGAAAGTTCAGCCACGCTGCGCAGTTCTCCGTGGTAGTCGGGTTGAAGGATGTACAATTGCCCCAAGCGGTGTTGGTCTGTAACTTCCCAGATCCAGAGAAATCTGTGGGTCCGGCCCTCATGGAACATTCTGATGTTGTCACTTTCTTCCATGAGTTCGGGCACCTTCTGCATGCAATCCTCTCTGGTCGTTCTCGATGGCTTGAGACGAGTATGGAAGGTCTTGAGTTCGACTTCATTGAAGCACCATCACAAATGCTGGAGGAGTGGGCTAGGCGGTCGGAAGGCTTGCGGCGTTTCGCGAAGCATTATTCCACGGGAGCGCTCATTCCGGAGGAACTTATCAAACGCATGGAGCGCGCTCAGGCTGTGGGTCGAGGGCTTTCAGTGCGGCGGCAAATTTTCTTTACAGCCCTCTCCCTCGCCTACTATAGTCGTGACCCTGCAGCGATGGATACGACTGCCATTGCTAGGGAGCTGAACCGAACGTATTATCCGGTGCCGTGGCATGAGGGTACGCACCTCCAGTGCAACTTTGGTCACCTCAACGGATACTCCGCAGCGTACTACACGTACATGTGGTCGCTGGTCATTGCGAAGAATCTCTTCAGCAAATTCCTAGAGTCACGATCCATCATGGACAGAAAGACGGCGAAGCGGTACCGACGTACTATCCTAGAGGCTGCGAGTATCCGACCAGCTTCGGAGATGGTGAGAGACTTCCTGGAGCGGGATCCGAGTTTCGATGCTTTCCAATCCTGGCTAAATGAAGGCGTAACCTGAATGACGCCAGTTTTGATTGATTATTCCCTTTAACGCTTTGGAAAGTGTAGAATCGTTACCCTTAGACTCGTGGTTAAATAATCCCATTCTTCAACGATGGTAATTAGCTGTTTTAGAAGTTGGGCGAATGCGAGTAGCCGTAGACATAGGAGGGACCTTTACAGATCTTGTTGCAATCGACGAATCCAAGTTGCACGTTTTGAAAATGCGTAGCACCCCGTCCACTCCTGAAGACGCATTCATACAAATCATATGGCGGCTGCTCAAAGAGAATCATTTTCGTGGGGATCAGGTTGAGAGAATCATTCATGTTAGCACGCTGGGCTCCAACCTATTCCTTGGACAGATCGGAATACGAATGCCAAAGGTGGCGCTCGTGACAACTCAAGGTTTTCGTGACGTGATTGAGATTGGTCGACAGAATAGGTCTGAACTGTACAACGTATTCTTCCAACGACCGAAACCCCTGATACCTCGAAGGCTAAGATTCGAGGTCGACGAGAGAATTGATTCACACGGAAGACCTTTGAGGAAAATAGATGAGACGAAAGTTCACGAAGTAGCGGATCGATTGAAACATGAAGGTATTGAGGCTGTCGCAATCTCTTTTCTTAACAGTTACCTGAATCCCAATAATGAAAGAATAGCGAAACGGATTCTGTCTGCTGTCTCCAATTTCGTATTCGCTTCCTCGGATGTTGATCCGGAACACCGTGAATACGAACGTACCAGCACTACTGTCGTTAACTCGGTTCTCGCACCACTCCTCTCAGGATACCTAGATACTGCAATGAAGGAACTTGCGAAGTTAAGAATTAATTCTCCAGTTCAACTGCTATCTTCCTCCGGCGGGCTTGTAGATCTTGAAGAAGCAAGAAGCAGGCCAATCGTAGCAATCGAGTCCGGACCTGCGGCAGGTGTTGTAGGCGCCTCAGAAGTTGCAAAACAACTGGGCGAGCGACACGTGTTAAGCCTTGATATGGGCGGGACGACCGCAAAGGCTGGCTGCATCGTCGATTATGACCCGCTAGTTATTTCCGAGATAGAGGTCGGCGGGCGAGTTCATCTGGGAAGGATTATCAAAGGAAGCGGTTACCCCGTACGTTATCCATCTATTGATCTCGCTGAAGTTAGCGCTGGAGGAGGAACGATAATCTGGTCAGACGAAATCGGAACCTTGCGGGTCGGTCCAGTCAGCGCAGGTGCAGATCCTGGCCCAGCGTGCTATCCTACCGGGGGAGAACAACCAACAATCACAGACGCTAATTTACTTCTAGGAAGACTTGGTCCAGCGCTGCTCAACAGCATGGAGCTGGATGTCAAGCGCGCGTTTCATGCGATGCAGCGAGTCGCGGACAATGTGGGAATGGATGTTACCGAAATAGCGGCAGCGTCGATAAAACTTGTAAACCTCCAGATGGCAAGAGCGGTTGACATCGTAAGTCTAGAACGTGGTCTCGACCCACGCATGTTCTCGCTGATTACATTCGGAGGAGCAGGCCCGATGCACGCGGCTGAACTTGCGGAGCAGCTGGGAGTCAAATCAATCATAATCCCTCCATACCCTGGACTATTCTCAGCCCTCGGCATGATGTTGACAGATATGAAATACACTTACGTGAAGGGACTATTGCGATCTATGGATGAATTATCCGAGAGCTTCATCGAGGAGACATGGAATCAAATGACGCGAGAAGCAATCAACCGGCTAAAGTCCAAGTCGATGGATACCTCCAAAGCCAGCATACTCAGAACCGCCGATGTCCGCTACTACGGCCAAGG
>CAYWMG010000199.1:0-2558 GCA_964459245.1 uncultured Candidatus Bathyarchaeia archaeon | reverse complement strand
GAGATGGACTTCGTGCAGGCCGCCAAGTCTTTGGGAGCCAGCTCTTCAAGATTGCTCTTCCGACACATCGTACCAAACATATTGTCCCCGGTTATTGTGATCACGTCCCTGAACATTGCAGGATTCATACTTACGGAAGTTGTCGTAAGCTTCTTGGGATTTGGGGATGCAAACACGACAACGTGGGGATTACTATTGAACGAAGGATTCTCCTACATTAGGACGGACTGGTGGGTAGCACTATTTCCAGGATTGACCGTAGTCTTCTCCGTGTTAGGATTCAACCTCATGGGCGATGGACTCTCTGACGCACTCAACCCGAGACTACGCGAATAGGTGTGATTGATAGATGGCGAACCAACTCCTCCAGGTATCTAACCTCCGCACCTACTTCTACACAGAAGCGGGAGTCGTCAAAGCCGTGGACGACGTCTCCTTGACCGTTGAGGAAGGAAAGACAATAGGCCTGGTTGGAGAATCAGGATCCGGAAAGTCAGTCACTGCTCAATCAGTTCTTCGAATCGTTCCAAGGCCAGGCCGCGTAGTTGGTGGCACAATAAAGTTCAACGGAGAAGAATTACTGCAAAAATCTGAAGCAGAAATGCGAAAAATGCGCGGCGCAAAAATGGCTATAGTATTTCAAGACCCGACGACATCACTCAATCCACTATATACGGTTGAGAAACAACTTACAGACATTCTACTTCTTCACAAACATTTGACCAAGAATCAGGCTAGCGCCGCCGCGTTGAAACTTCTCGAGAAGGTTGGAATCCCCGAACCATCGAGTCGACTGAAAGCATACCCACACGAACTTAGCGGCGGAATGAAGCAACGAATAGCCATCGCTCGCGCCTTATCCTGTGAACCAAAACTGCTCTTTGCAGACGAACCAACCACAAACCTAGACGTCACGATACAAGCGCAGGTACTCGAACTGCTCAAGCAACTCCAGAAAGAGTTCGGAATGACAATGGTAATGATCACTCACGATATGGGAATAGTCGCTGATATGACTGAACGCGTCACGGTTCTTTATGCGGGCAAGGTAATGGAAGATGCGGATACAATAACGCTCTTCACCGAACCAAAGCATCCCTATACCGAGGCACTCCTCAAGGCGGTACCTAGCGTCGCACAAACAAGAGCATTGGAAGTCATCCCCGGCAATATTCCTAACCTCATAGACCCCCCAACAGGATGCGTATTCCACCCCAGATGCAAGTACGCCAAAGAGATATGCATGAAACAAGACCCCCAATGGGAGAAGGTCTCCGACAATCATTACGTAGCATGCCACAGATGGCGAGAACTCAAACTAGAAAGTAGGAGCTAAGAAAATGCAAGAAGCTCTGATCAAAGTAAATTCACTCGTGAAACACTTCGACGTGATCGAACGTGGAATTATTGGCAGAAAAAAGATAGGTGAAGTGCATGCGATCGACGGAGTAAGCTTCAACATTCAACCTGGAGAAACCTTAGGACTGGTCGGAGAGAGCGGATGCGGAAAAACCACAACTGGCAAGGTCTTACTATATCTTGAAGAACCCACATCTGGTTCAGTAATTTTTCACGGCGTGGATGTCTTTGAGACTTTTGGCAAAGGCGGGAAGCATGCAGACATCAAGAAGTTGAGACGAAGCATGCAAATGGTCTTCCAAAATCCCTACACATCCCTAGATCCTCGAATGACGATCTTCGACATACTCAGTGAACCATTCATAATTCACAGAAACATTCCGAAAGACCAGTGGAAAGAAAGAGTCTACGAATTACTCAGGATGGTGAATTTGGAGGAGTACCATGCTGAGAGGTATCCTCACGAATTCAGTGGAGGTCAGCGCCAACGGATAGCTATTGCAAGAGCGCTAGCAGTGGACCCAGAATTCATCGTGTGCGACGAGCCAGTCTCTTCCCTAGACGTATCGATCAGAGCACAGATACTCAATTTGCTTGTAGACCTACAGAAGAAGAAACATTTCTCCTACCTCTACATCTCCCACGACCTAAGCTCCGTCCGTCAGATCAGTCACCGAGTTGCAGTCATGTACCTGGGCGAAATTGTAGAATTAGCGGACGCAAATGCTCTGTACGACAAACCTCTTCATCCGTACACACAAGCCTTAATCTCAGCGGTGCCAGTGCCGGATGTGAAACACAAGACCTCCAGAATAATCTTACCAGGCGAAGTGCCCAGCCCAATAGATCCGCCGGCCGGATGTAGATTCCACCCACGCTGTCCCTATGCAACGGATATTTGTAAGCAGGTACCACCAGCCTTCGAGGATAAGTTGATCAATGGCCACTATGTTGCATGCCATCACGCTGCCAAGTTCATTTGAATGCGAATGCGCCTAAGCGTAAAGGCTTCTATGAAGACTACGCATTATCACTTGAACTATTCCAATTATGGACTACAAGTGCATTCATTTAACGAGAAGTGAACAGACTAAACATTTCCTGACAGCAAGCTTCAAGTTTGATGAAACATTTGTCCTCATTAGTACCGGCGCGTTTCGAACAATTACGAGTCCAATGCGTTCGTCTCGTTCAGACAT
>CAYWMG010000198.1:0-2480 GCA_964459245.1 uncultured Candidatus Bathyarchaeia archaeon | reverse complement strand
TTCGCAGCGCCCGGATGAGTGATTGCAGCCTGATGCCAGCCCGCGAAAACTTAACTCGATCGCGACCCAAGAGATGATGGCTGGCAACAGGAAAATCTGGGATCCACCAGACTAAGACAAGAAAGAAAATCTTTCATGAGTGCGCGCACCCCTAGTGACGACGGCGTATAGAACCGTTGGCACATGTCTTGGTCGGATTTAGTTGCATTGACCCAAGGATTTTGTCATGACCATGGCAGTCTCTGGGCATAGTGTAGTGAATTCTGCTGAGTGTTGGATATTTTCTGGCACGTTAGAACGCTGAATATGGGTGAAACCTATCTTGGAGAAGAGCCCAGTCGCTGTCTCAGTGAGCAGATAAACCTCCGTTACCTTATGGTGCTTGGCCAAGTCTAAAGCTGCTCTCGTAAGCCTCAATGCCATTCCCTGTTTTCGAAAAGAAGGTTTGACTGCGACAGATCGAAGCAAGGCGAATTCTTGATATAATTCTAGCGCTGAGCACCCAACGATTTCTTTCCCTTTTCGTGCAACTAGCGTTGTGGATAGGTGAGTTGCAAGCCCTTCTCTGGGGAGTTCACATTCTTCAAGCAGTGTTGAGATCTCTGGCAAGTCCTCTCTCTTCGCTGCAGTTATCGCCAAATCTCCTGAAATACTCTTCATGTTCACGGCGCTCGTTTGGTCTTCAGGAGTTCAATCATTTGGTTTTCTATTTGTGATCTGATCTTTCTTACTTCTTCAATCGGTTTGCCTTTAGGTTCGTCAATTTGCCAATCCACTAGCTTCTTTTCCATCTTAATGATTAGGGGCTTGGGGCAGACAGATTCGACTTTACAGCCCATCGTTACAACATAATCTGCATCTTCAATCATTTGATTTGTCAACATCTTCGGTTTGTTGGAAGACAGATTGAAGCCTCTTTCTCGCATGACTTCTACCACAGTCGGGTTAAGCGTCTGGGCTGGCATGGTTCCGGCGCTTACAGCATCTATTCCGTAAGCTCGGGCTATTGCCTCAGCAATTTGGCTCCTACCTGCATTCTCTACACAAACGAATAGTACCTTCTTCATTATTCCGTCTCCTCCACAAGACTGAATCCCTTGCTGATGAGGTTCTTGACTTGCGGGTTCGCTATCTTGTAGAATACCCATTTGCCGTTTCGTCGTGAACTCAGAACCCCGCCTCTTTCCAGTATTCCTAGATGGTGTGAGGTGGTGGGTTGCGTTAGGTCAAGGGCCGCCATGACTTCGCATGAGCATAATTCTTCGCCAGCGATTATCTTGAGCATTTTTAGTCTAGTGGCATCTCCGAGGGCGGCGAAGAGCTCTGTCAGTTCTCGGAGGCTCTTCTCGTTCTCCCCTATTCTTGCCTTAAGTTGTGTGATTCGTTCAGCGGGAGTACAAGTGGTGTCCGCAAGACCGAGAGTTACGAGGCGTTTGACTCTGGCTTGGGCGATCATTGAACTCAAATCAGTCACCAATAGAAATACATATCAACATTCTTAAATATGTTACTTTATCACATCTAAAGTGATTTGATTTGAGTTTGAGCGAGGAAGAAATCAAGAAAGCCGTTAGACAGAGGTACAGTCGATTGGCTACATTGAATGAACCATGTTGTGGGGGCGAAACTGAGAGGAGTTGCTGCAGTTCAGGCCCTGCCAGTGAGTCAGATATTCCGACTGAGGCTTTGGGTGTTGTTGCCAGTTGTGGTAGCCCTTTAGCGCATGCGCAGATTCGAGAAGGAGAAACAGTTCTGGACTTGGGCAGTGGAGGAGGCGTTGATGTTTTCCGAGCATCAAAACTTGTCGGGGAAAAGGGCAAGGTTATCGGGCTTGATGCGACACCTGAGATGATTTTCAGGGCACGCGAGACTGCGAAGAAGCATGATTACAAGAACGTTGAATTTCGCCTCGGAGAAATCGAACACATGCCCATAGAAAGCGATACAGTGGACTTGGTCATCAGCAACTGCGTACTGAACCTAGTTCCAGACAAGGAAGCAGCATTCCGAGAGATTTACCGTGTTCTCAAACCCGGTGGTCAGATTTCCGTGTCCGACATGGTAGCGATACAGAAAGAGCGAAAGGTAATCAACCCGGAAGAGTGGGCAGCCTGCATTGCAGGAGCAGTTACAATCGACGAATACCGAGGCATTTTAGAGAAGACTGGCTTCAGAGACATCAAAGAGTCAGACGAGTCACACGCCATAAACGAAGAGATGGCTTCGAAAGGGCTTCATGTGAAGAGCATGACATGGAAGGCCACGAAGCCTAGCTGAATGGTTGCTTTAGACCGTCAGCGCTTGAAATCATAGTCAGAGATTTGAAAGGTTGACGCAACGGCTTCCGCTACTCGACAGATTTCTTACCGTGTGGATTTTCTTAGCGATGGCTATAGGAGTAGGCTTAGGAGCTTTTGTTCCACAACTCCCAAAGCTCCTTGACACATTGAGCGTAGGCACAATCTCACTTCCAATCGCCA
>CAYWMG010000197.1:0-2977 GCA_964459245.1 uncultured Candidatus Bathyarchaeia archaeon | reverse complement strand
AGGCTATTTTCCAATAGGGAACTGATTGATTATCAGGCCTGTTACTTGATACCATTAAACTTTCGTGAGAGCTGAACTTTTTACATTCGAGATTCATTCACACCTAGTCAATTATGGCCATTCAGGAATCGAACGCCTTTGAAGCGCTTGCCAAACCCATACGCGAAGCGCTGCAAGAACGTGGTTTTGTATCCCCCACTGACCCACAGTTGAAAGCGATTCCTGAAATATTGACTGGTAAGAACACACTGCTGATCTCTCCTACGGCCTCAGGAAAGACGGAGGCCGCTATTCTGCCAGTGTTCAGTATGTACGTAACCGACCGAGGTGAGGATCGAGGAATAAAGATACTCTACATCACCCCGCTTCGTGCGCTGAATCGAGACATGCTTGAACGGCTAGAGTGGTGGGCAAAACGATTGGACCTGAAGGTAGCGGTCAGGCACGGCGATACCGAGAACAAAGAAAGAGCTATGCAGGCAAAAGACCCACCAGACATGATGATTCTCACTCCTGAGACACTGCAGGCAATCTTGACAGGCCGGTTGATGAAACAACACCTAAAGTCAGTAAAGTATGTCATAATCGACGAAGTACACGAACTCGCTGAGGACAAACGAGGAAGCCAACTAGTACTCGCTCTAGAGCGCCTACGCTGGACCGCAATGCATGATTTCCAATGTATCGGCCTCTCGGCAACCATAGGCACGCCAGACAAAGTAGCAAACTTCCTTGCAGGATCGGGAAGACAAGTATCTATTATTCACGTACCCGTTGGAAGAGAAGTTAGAATTGAAGTCACATGTCCTGATCCTAAATCGCAGGATCTCAAATTATCTTCGAAACTCTACACACATCCCGAAGTTGCAGCTCGACTGCGGCTGATGAGAGAGGCTATTGAGAGCCATCGAGCCGTGATACTCTTCACCAACACAAGATCCATCGCTGAGATTCTAACGAGCAGAATGAAAGTATGGGATGAAGACTTTCCAGTCTCAATTCATCACGGATCTCTCGCTCGACCGTCAAGAATCAACGCAGAGAGGGGACTAAAGGATGGACAGCTAAGAGGCCTTATCGCAACATCATCTCTAGAACTAGGAATCGACGTAGGAAGCATAGACTACGTAATTCAGTACATGAGTCCGCGCCAAGTCACGCGCCTCATCCAACGCATAGGCAGGAGCGGACATAGAATTGGAAGACTTGCAGACGGAATGATTGTCTCATCAGATTCCGACGATACACTTGAAGCACTAGTAATAGCGCGACGCGCCCTTTCAGAAACGCTCGAGCCGGTTACAATACCGGATAAACCGCTCGATGTTCTAACCCATCAACTCGTCGGATTGCTGATTCAGAAAGGCCGCTGGTACGTGAATGAAATAATGGAAATGGTGACCAAGGCGTATCCATACAGAAACTTGACCGAACAGGACCTCATCAACGTCATCACATACATGCACACCCGATATCCTAGACTTGCATGGTACTCTCCACAAGATACGGTTATTCTCCGCCCCAGAAGATTGAAGGCACTATACTCGTACTATTTCGGAAAACTCTCGATGATTCCTGACGAAAAACAGTACCTGATCATTGATCAATCAAAAGACGAAGCTGTCGGTGTCTTGGATGAAGCTTTCGTGGCAGAATACGCCGAGCCTGGAAGAAAATTCATCGTACGCGGAAGCGCGTGGCGGATGATAGGTATACGTGCTGACAAGATCTATGCGAAACCGATTAAGGATCCAACGGGATCCATCCCAAGTTGGATCGGGGAAGAAATTCCAGTACCCATCGAGGTTGCGCAAGAGGTTGGAATAATACGGCGAAAGGTCGAGAGTTCCGTAAACTCAGGAATGAGTGAGAAGGCTATCGCGGATGAACTGTCCACCCTCTATCCAGCAACCTCGAAAACAATCAAACGAGCCCTCATCGAGACTTTTGAACAAGTTCGATGTGGAGATGCTATTCCAACAGACAAGCGAGTTACCCTAGAGGATTGGGAAGATTTTGTCATAATCAACTCACATTTCGGACTGTTGGTTAACAGAACTCTCGCTAGGCTGATTGGACATGTTCTCTCGGAAGATGTCGGTGTAAGTATTGGAGTTCAACAAGACCCATACAGAATCGTGATCCAAACTTCAGGCTCCGCCACAGCAGTCAAAGTCTCTAACGTCATGCAACAACTATCAACCATGGATATCGAGAACCTGGTTCGAGAGGCATCAAAGAAGAGCGGATTATTCAAAAGAAGATTGGTACACGTAGCGAAGAGATTCGGCGCAATAACTAGGTACGCTGACTTTCAAAGCGTCAAACTTCGGCAAGTAATGAAAAGCCTCGAGGGAACAGTGATCATGGAAGAAGCATTCAAAGAGAGTATGGAGAAAGACCTGGATGTTCGGAACACAAAACAAGTCTTGGACCAATTAGGACACGAGATTGAACTCTTCATCGCGCCTTCAAGAACCAACCCTACCCCGATAGCGAGAATAGGAATCGAGAGGATCAGTCGAAAGACCGACCTAATTCCACCAGAGAAGATGAAACGCATTCTGATAGAATCAACAAAGGTACGAATCCTCAGCGAAGCAAGATTGCTCGCCTGCGCCACATCGCTAGACTTTGCGAAAATTCTCACCGTGAAAGACATGCCTGAAAAGTTCGAATGTCCAAAATGTCACGGGGACCTCGGAATCTCGGCGGACGCGCTGGAAGTCATTGAAAAAATGCGAAAGAAACGTGGAAGGCTTTCAGAGTCAGAACAGCGCGTGATTGACAGGTTGGAAAGCTCAAGCAAACTCCTAAAGAAGCACGGCAAAATAGCGACATACATCTTGGCAGGGAGGAGACTGAGTGCAGCAGATGCCAAAACTGTTCTTCGGCGTACACATCGACCGTCGGACCGGTTATATGAATTAATCATGGAGCAAGAACGGAAGGCACTCCGACGAAGATTCTGGTAACT
>CAYWMG010000196.1:0-2195 GCA_964459245.1 uncultured Candidatus Bathyarchaeia archaeon | reverse complement strand
TGATCGTCTTTGTGAGCCAAGGTGCATTGTTAGGAGACGCAATAGTGGGAGGATTCATCATGAGCATGTTCTCGGCGGGTGCAGCATTGCAGGGGGACCTTTCACACTTGAAGAATGATTTCAAACTGCAAGACATGGTGGTGAGTTCCCCCACCACTTGGCAGATTTACATGTTCGGAATGGCAATCTCGGAGATTGCCTACTCATTACCCGCACTCTTCGTGTTGGTAATACTTGCACATTACTTCATGAACCTAACCATTCTCGGAGCATTAGCGCTTACGGGAGTTCTAGTGTTGATCTTCCTCACTTCCGTTGCGATCGGTTTCACTCTTTCAACCTTCTCATCAGACATTGTCCAGAGCTTTGCCTTTTCGAGGCTTATCTCAACACTCTTCTCAACGATACCACCCGTCTATTATCCGCTTACGTATGTTCCCTTCCCGTATAGGTACCTGGCCTATCTCTCTCCCACCACTTATGCTGCGGAACTCGCTCAGAATGCTGCTGGATACTTGACGCTCTCACCTACTACGATGGCCCTCGATTGGGTCATCATCATCGTTGTGACGGTGACACTCTTCATCATCGCCAGAAGCAAGTCAAGATGGAGAGAGATCTAGCGCCCTAGATGACCGCTTGGTTTGAGTGGTTAACGAGAAGGTTAAGTTAGCATCTAAATACGTAAAGACATTGGATGGATGACTTTTGGCTGGAAGAACCTATCGATTGAGTCGGGAGAAGTTTCACAACGTCTGGGATAACTCACTAGAACCAGCATTAGAGATCGCTCCCGGAGACACGGTTGTTTTTGACCTACAAGATGTAAGCGGAGGCACGATACTTCCATCCTCGAAAGCTGAGGACCTTCAGAAGAGAGATCCTAACAAGATGTATCCGCTTGGTGGACCCATCTACGTCAGAGACGCAAAACCAGGCGATTTATTGGAGGTGAAGATTTTGACTTTAACACCTGGAGATTGGGGATGGAGTGGTTTCGTTCCAGAACGGGGTTTACTACCTGAAGAATTTCCATACTATTACATTAAACATTATGACTTATCGAATCATAAAACTACGAAATTCAAACCGGGACTAGTGCTACCTTTAGATCCTTTCTGCGGCACCATGGGTGTAGCGCCCAAAGACCCCGGGCCTCATAGCACTCGACCTCCAGATGTTTTCGGGGGCAATATGGATATCAGGCATTTGACAGCTGGAAGTACACTTTTCCTTCCGGTACAGGTTGAGGGCGCACTCTTCTCCTGTGGAGATTGTCACTCAGCACAGGGAGACGGTGAGGTGTGTCTAACTGGTATTGAGTCTCCTATGCTGGTGAAGTTAAGGTTCAAACTTAGAAAGGGAAGATCGATACCGTTGCCGCAGTTCTCTACTACCGGTCCGCTCACTCGTAAGTATGACTCAAAAGGCTACTACGCAACAACAGGAATCAATCCGGATTTGTTGAATTCAGCAAAGATGGCGGTTCACAACATGATCGAATACCTAACGCTTAATCGCGGTCTCACTCGAGACGAAGCCTACATACTATGCAGCGTAGCAGCAGATCTTAAAATTAGCGAACTCGTGGACAAACCTAACTACCTCGTATCCTGCTACTTACCCCTTAACATTTTCCACCACTAAAGCACAGATAATTGTCAGAAGCGTTGGAATCAAGAGACGATGTTTTAGAAGAATATGTCATCTAGAGTAAGCCTGAGAGTGACGACGATAGAAAAGGCCTTATGCGTTGACCTGGATTCCCTTGCTGATCGCCAAATGAGAAGCGCCCCATTGACAATATTCTTGGCATCGGTCATAATCATCTCATCGTTCTCTCTTCCACTTGTCAGAGCCGCTGGCCATGGGAGAATGATACTTGACGTTGGAACCCAGTGGGACCAGTACCTATCGCGGCCTTCTGTTGTTCATGTAGATTCCCAATTCATGATGTGGTACGCTGGCGATAGCCAGAGCGATGGCCGAGGGATTGAAAACATAGGACTGGCGATCTCGCAGGACGGCACCACGTGGGTCAAGTATGTTTACAACCCAGTCCTCACCGTCGGGTCTTCAGGGCAATGGGATTCTGACTCCGTGAATGACCCATGGGTCATATGGGACGGAGCACAGTATCGAATGTGGTACACGGGATGGTCCAACAACGGCCAACGTGCGCAAATCGGATACGC
>CAYWMG010000195.1:0-5468 GCA_964459245.1 uncultured Candidatus Bathyarchaeia archaeon | reverse complement strand
CAATCGAAGTTTCCTCTGTGATTACTTTTGCCAGTCTGAGATACTATTACTATTTTCACGCCTTCAAGACTAACTGATTAGTCCAAGCTGTCTCCAACGGTGAATGTTGCAAGGAAACCTATCCAGATGCTTAGCGCATTCTAGGCCTGTTTGTGTTGAGACGTGGAAAAACGGCGCTTAGTGTACCCCACCAATAGGGCGAAGCCTATCTTACTAAATACCTTACAGATTTTTTTAGCTCTTCTCGCTGCAGTGGCTTCTTATGACCTTCGATTGGAAGACATAATAGTACAACCTTGTAGAGTCATGTCTGGCCATATTGTCTAACGGACGACCGGACTGGAAAAAATGGAACGTTCTTTTGCTGATCATTTGCCTTTGGATCGGTTGGCATTACTGGGTTTATGCATTCATTTCATCCACTCCGTTCTCTTTGCTTGGAGCACAAGGGCCCCCTCCTCCTCGTTATGGAACAGACTTTTACGGTGATTACTCAGGGGCCAAAACATGGCTGTCGCATGGTAATGCTTACGAGCGGACGGGATTCATTTATGCGCCTACCTCTCTCCCTTTCTATGCCGTGTTCACATTAGTTCCCTTCGAGGTTGCAACCCAGCTGTGGGTTATCTCATCTCTTTTCATCTTCATAGTTGGCTTACTGTGCCTTGCACTCACGCTTCATGGTGATAGGAGAAGTGTGTACGTCTCGCTTGCACTTCTGCTTTTCCTAACGTCATATCCTTTGGTAGTTAACTTCCAGTTGGGACAAAATGAGCTGCTGCTTGCGGGTTTGGTAATTCTTAGTTTAGTTTGTGAGAGATTGAATCTTCGTTTTATGTCAGCAGGTCTGCTAGCCGTCGCCACAATACTGAAAGGTTCTGCTCTTCTACTGTTAATTTATTTCGTGCTCTATCGTAGAGACTTACATTATCTTATCCGCTTTCTAATCTCAAGCTTGCTGATTGTGGGGGCGTCACTGCTTGTTGTTCCAGTTGGATTATACTCGTATTGGATTTTGAATGTTTTTCCCACTTTTGCTACTGCTTTCCCTTTGGTTATGGATCCGCGTTTTACGTTATTCCCTAATGAGTCTGTTATAGGGCTTCTCGTTCTAGTCCATTTGAGCCGAATCACCTTAGCTGTATCTGTTACGGCTTTTGTCTTGTTCGGAGCTTTCTCCGTTTGGGTTACATCTAAGAGAACATCAAAGAATTACGGATTACTTCGTGCTGATGCAATGTTCTTGATGAATGTTCTAGTAATTCTCCTGTTTGGGCCGACGGACACTCTGATCTATCCATACGTTGGATTGATTCTGCCCTTAGCGTTGTTTCTTTCGGCACTGTTTATGGAACAAGTGAATCTGAGATACTTAACGTTGGTAGTTTTTGCTACACTATTGTTGAACTCCATATTATCTCCAAACTTTCTCTATACACCAATCCTGTTCCCCTTAGAATTAATTGGTGGCCTGATCTTGACTATCCTTCTAATTCCAATCTGCATTCGTCCAACATTAATTTCTAAGAAAAGACCTAGACTAATGTCGTAATCTTGACTAATAACTCATGTCACCTCGTGAATCGCTCCCAATAGCATGAACCCATTTTGCAGACAGAGAATTTTGCGCATACGTGATTAAACGAAATGCGGAGGTTTTATTCCCCAGTATTCGCACACATACCGATCGGAGTCTCGTGTCAGTCTTTCAACCGACCTCTTCAGCTTAGGACAGGTGACGGAATCGTTAACGCAAGGCTGATGCTATGGTACCCTAACTATTCAAGAGGATGGTAGCAGGCAACGAAGTGGCCGGCTCTCACCTCAACCAATTCCGGTTCCTTTTCATGACAATCATTCTGCACATACGGGCATCTGGCGCTAAAGCGGCATCCTCGGGGGATATCGATAGGGCTTGGCACTTCTCCTGACAAAATCATTCTCTGTCTGTTGCGAGATCTCTGTGGATCAGGGATCGGTGTAGCTAACATGATGGCCTTCGTGTAGGGATGGAGAGGATGTTCGAACAAGTCATCTACTGGAGCAAGTTCGGCTACTCTGCCGAGGTACATGACTGCAACTCGATCACAGAGGGACCTTACCACTCCTAAGTGATGTGTTACAAATACGTAAGTTAGATGGAAATCATGCTGAAGTTGTTTCATCAGTTTGAGTATTTGGCCTCTGATGGAAATGTCCAGGGCTGAGACTGGTTCATCAGCTAAGACAAGTCTAGGTTTGAGCCCTATCGCGCGGGCCACAGCAACTCTCTGTCTTTGGCCACCGCTAAGCTCGTGCGGGTACCTGCTGTAAAAGCTCTTTTCAGGGGTCAGGCCGACGGTTCTCAACAGTTTGAGGGCTTCTTCCTTAGCTGGTTTTCGGCTCACGCCGTGCAATGTGAATTGTCGTTTCAGCGTCTCTCCGACTGTCATACGTGGATTTAGGGAGGCGTAGGTGTCTTGAAAGATGAGCTTGACCTCTTGTCGGTAGTCATACATTTCTGAGCGTTTAAGTTTGAAAATATCCTTACCTTTGTAATAGACTGATCCTGATGTAGGCTCGATTAGATGGAGGATTATCTTGGCGGTAGTCGTCTTCCCGCATCCGCTCTCTCCAACGAGTCCTAGGGTTTCTCCTTCGTCGAGATTGAAGGTAACGCCATCGACAGCGTGAACTAATTTGTTCGATTTTCGGAAGGATAGAAATGAGCCTTTGATCGGGTACTGTTTTCTCAGGTCCCTGACTTCAAGAAGATGTGGCATACGGTTTAGTCTGCCTCATGAAGGTAGCATGCTACGGCGTGTCCATCTTCTGTTTCCATTAATGGGGGTTCTTCCGTGCTGCATTTTTCCATAGCGAATGGGCATCTAGTTCTATATCTGCATCCTGAGGGGGGGTTAATTAGGTATGGTACGTTGCCTTCAATTGTTTTGATCTCTTTCTTGAATTCGTCTATGCTGAGAACGCATTCTAGTAGACCAGAAGTGTATGGATGGAGGGGGTGTTTGAAAATTTGCCAGACCGTACCTCGTTCAACTATCTTCCCGGCATACATCACGTAAACGGTGTCACATGTATCTGCCACGATTCCAAGATCGTGGGTGATCAGTAGTAGCGACGTGCCGAGTTGTTGAATCGTTTCTTTAATCAATTGAAGGATCTGAGCCTGTACGGTAACATCGAGTGCGGTTGTCGGTTCATCAGCAATTAACAAGGAGGGATTGCAGGATAGAGCCATTGCGATGAGGATTCGCTGTCTCATGCCTCCGCTCAACTGGTGGGGGAAGTAGTTGAACACTTTCTCAGGGTCTGGCAGGCCAGTGGACCCTAATAGTTCGATGGTCTTCTCCTTAGCCTCCTTCTCTCCAATGTGTCGATGGATTTGGATTGTCTCCACAATCTGGTTTCCAACGGTGAAGACAGGGTTGAGGTAAGTCATGGGATCTTGAAATACCATCGAAATGTCTTGTCCGCGAACCTGTGTCATTGAGCGTGCGGGCAAGTCGAGAAGAGACTTATCCTTAAACAGGATTTTGCCCTCAACAATCTTACCGGGCGTTTGAATAAGCCTCATAATGGAGAAGGCTGTTACGCTCTTTCCGCAGCCTGACTCTCCAACAAGTCCCACCGCTTCGCGTTGGTGCACGTCAATTGTGACGCCATCAACCGCTCTCAGTATGCCAGTTCTAAGATGGAAATGTGTTCGTAAGCCTTGAACATGAAGAATGATCTCGTTTGGTTGTTTACCTGTCGTACTCATCTCTCCTTAAGTTTCGGGTTTAGAGCGTCATTTAGCCCATCTCCAATCTCGTTAAAGGCAAGCGTTGCTAGTGTAAGTGCAACACCTGGAAGGATGATTAGCCATGGCGCTTGGTAGATGAAGGATTGCGCGTATTGTAGCATGATCCCCCAATCGGCTACGTTGGGATCGCCAAGTCCGAGGAAGCTTAGACCAGCTTCGATGAGGATGGCTGACGAGATTTGAAGTGTACTTGCTACGGTTATGATTGGTAAAACGTTGGGGAGAATTTCTTTAAGCATTATGCTAATTTCGCCGGCACCGTCAGCCCGCGCTGCTTGAACGAATTCTCTCTCACGCAAAGATAGGAATTCTGCCCTCGTTAATCTGGCAACCACCGGCCAACTGAGAAGTCCGATAATCATTATGGTATTGTTAACATTCTGGCCAATGAATGAAACGATCACTAAAGCGATGAAGAAGATCGGTATCACGACGAACATTTCCGTTATCCTCATTAGAACATCATCAACTATGCCTCCAAAAAATCCGGAAACCATTCCGATTACGGTTCCTACTGCAGCGCCTATAGCGGCCGCGACTATGCCGACTATCAATGCTGTCCTGGTACCATAAACTATTTCTGAGAAAACGTCTCGGCCTAAGCTATCCGTGCCAAGATAATACCCTGGTGTTAGCGGTCGCATGAAAACCGGCCCCACCAATGTTCTAATTGGATTGAAGGGCGCAATCACCGGCGCAAGGATCGCTATAAGAACAAGTGTAGTTCCAACTGCTAATCCCATCACGGCCGCTTTGTTCTTCTTGTATCTGTACCAAAAGTCGTAAAGACCGGCTAGAGAGTCATTGTCGTGGGCCATCATTCTATCACTAGTATCGTATTCTTGGATCCAAGTACGCGTAGCATAGGTCTGTGACTAGTGACGCGCCGACAACAAGTACGGAGATAAATGTAAAACATCCGAGGATCATCGGATAATCTCTGGCAAATACTGAAGTGAACATTAACCGGCCTACTCCCGGCCAGGCGAACACGGTTTCTGTAAGAATGGCCCCTGTGAAAACGGATCCAATTCGCAAGCCTGTAATGGTAATTACAGGGAGCAAGGCGTTTCTCAACGAGTGCCTAAACAGAACTTTAGCTTCACTAACGCCTTTCGCCCTAGCCGTTGTCACGAAGTCCTGATTGAGGATTTCAAGCATCGCTCCTCTGGTTATGCGAAATTGCTCAGCAAGATCCACCAGGGCAAGCGTTAGAACTGGAAGAACCAAATGCCAAGCAACGTTCAACACGTAGTCAGCTCCTAGCAGATTACTTCTAACACTACTCATTCCATTTGATGGGAAAATCGGAAGATAGACGGCTAAACCAAGAATTAGCAGCTGACCTACCCAGAATCCAGGCATACCATAGGCGGTTAGAGCCAAGATTGAAGTAACATTGTCAAACGTCGAGTAGGGCTTACTTGCTGCAAGCACACCCAGCATAACGCCAAACACCAGCGCAACAGCATAGGCGCATAAAACCAACATTATTGTATTAGGCAGCCTCTGCCAGATTAGGTCAGCAACTGGCTGCGCTTGAACGAAGGAATATCCCAGATCTCCTCGTGAAAAATGTTGAATATACAAGGAAAATTGTGTCAGCAATGGTTTGTCCAGTCCTAAATGCTCTCTAACGAAAGCTACTTCTTCTGGGGAGGCTGAT
>CAYWMG010000194.1:0-6826 GCA_964459245.1 uncultured Candidatus Bathyarchaeia archaeon | reverse complement strand
AGCAGCTTCCTAAAGATAATTAGCACATATAGTTTTCACATACGGAAATTGGTGTTGCAAGAACATGCTTGAGGAAGAGGGAACGGGCCGCTAGTTTCATTGTGACGGTGTTATAGAACCGTTACGGGGAAGCTTTAGTTGAAGAATTCCAGAATAATTCACAGCCTCAGCATTATCTATCTTCACGTAATCTCCTTTTTGAACTGGTTTGGCCAGGTTTCTGTAGTTATATCTGACAAACGTCTTACCCGTTTCATCCTCAATAACAAGCATGAACTGGTTCATGTCAACAATCTTGCCTTCAATGTGAATGTTCCTCATTCCATTACGTATCTCGTCAACCTGCATCTCCATCACTACGTTAAGGTCACATACTCTGGATTCCGGTACTGGCCACAGGACTTGCCCGCCATCTGATCTTAATGGTGTTATGTAATCTTCTCGGTTTTGGTTGCAAATTACGCCTTTCTGCCTAAAACCAGTATGGGTCTAGTAGTATAGCTTTAATTACGCAATGATACATCACAAAGACCTGGTACGCTGCAGAGTCTACGTTTGAGTACTATCCTGCACGTAACTAACCTGAAGAGTGGTGTTAGAGTATTATGAGTTCAGAAGGAATGGGCGGCCGAACTATGTACAAAGTTACTTGCTCGGAATGCGGCGCCGAAACCGAAGTACCTTTCAAGCCTACCCAAGGTCGTCCAGTCTATTGCAGAAGCTGCTACCAGAAACACCGACGTTACTAGGATAGGTAGCGTAACTGTTGTACCCGTTTATTCCACATTTTATTATTTGCCATCGTGATTTTTATGGAATTTAATCAGGTCATCAGAAAGAGGAGGATGGTTCGCAATTTTCGACCGAAATCTCTTAGCCTCGAAAAGATAAACCGTATTCTCAAGGTGGCTCAGAGGGCGCCTAGCGCAGGCTTTAGTCAAGGCTGGGCATACGTTGTTGTTACTAAGCCAGATATACGCAGGAAGATT
The DNA here is from genome assembly GCA_964459245.1 of uncultured Candidatus Bathyarchaeia archaeon. Taxonomy (GTDB): domain Archaea; phylum Thermoproteota; class Bathyarchaeia; order 40CM-2-53-6; family 40CM-2-53-6; genus FEN-987. The sequence continues at coordinate 5,837 of CAYWMG010000194.1, read as the reverse complement.
GGGATACTTCAAGGCGAGGAGGACTTTTATGCAAAACGTCGATTTCATAAATTTGTTTCTAAAGCACCGGTTCTAATTGTTGCTTGTACGAGTGAGCTGCTTTATCATGAACGTTATAGGGAGCCAGACAAACGTCGAGAGGATGGGACGGAAGTTGAATGGGCTGTTCCTTTTTGGTATTTTGACTTGGGTTGCGCCTGCATGTTAATTTTCCTAGCTGCGGTCAACGAAGGTTTGGCTACAGCATTCACTGGCGTCTTCCGTGCTGAGGAGATGAAGATGCTGCTTGGCATTCCGAACCATTTCCAACCAGCGGGTGTCATATCCTTAGGGTATCCTGACAGTGACGTTAAATCACCGTCTCTGAAAAGAGGACGACGACCGGCGCGTGAGGTCGTTCACTTCGAGCAGTGGTGATTGAGGGTCAATCTTACTCTTGTATCCTTGGGAAATTTGACAAGTATTCTGCTCCATCCTCGGTATCTAAGATATCGTCTTCTATTCTTACGCCCCCAATCTTAGTGCCGTAGACTCCGGGCTCAACACTATGCACCATTCCAGGAAGTAAGACGTCTTCGGATTCCACATGAAGAGCTGGAATCGGTTCATGCATTCCCACTCCAATTCCATGGCCGAGGCGGTGAACGAGATAAGCCCCAAGACCGTGTTTTCGAATAACTTCAATCGAAATCTTGGCGATCTCTGCTGCAAGGACGCCTGGCGCGATCGATGAAATAGCCGTCGTTTCCGAGTCGAGTACCGCTTCCAAGCACAATCTCTGTTTCTTGCTGGGTTTTCCCACAACAAAAGTCCGGGTGGTATCCGATGAGTAACCATCCACCACTACATCAAGTTCAAGCATTATGAGGTCACCTTTATGCAATTTTTTCCTTCCATTGTAAGGAGCATACTTGTAGGCGTGAGCTGTTTCACGGCCTGATGCGAGGAAGGCGCAAGCGACGACCCTGTCTGCTCGATGTTTGAGAATGCCCTCGCTTACAATGTCGTGCTCAATCTTTGTGGAAAGTTCCACTTCAGACAATCCCGCTATCAAATTGTCATGGAATGTTTGCAGACCAACATGTGCAACCCGGTTTGCTTTTTTCAACACTTCAATCTCTTGCGGGGTTTTTATCGATCTTGCATTGACGAGGAGTTGTGAAGCGTTCTTGAACGTGAAGCGTGCAAGCTTCCTTTTTAGAACTGTGAGAGTCTTCTCTCCGATGACATTCATCTCATATCGCAGCGAGCTCGTAAGCACTAACTCCAATCCTTCCTCTATACCGACCGTGCCAGATTGGAGACCTATATCCGAGACGGCTTTGCTGACATAATTGGTGCCCAGCTCAAGTGAGCTTCCCAAACGTTCGTACGTCTCCCACTTGTAAAACCTGACATCCTTCACCCAAGTCGACGGGAGCGTCTCTCCGGCTGGATGGATGAGAATCGGTTCTTTTTCGAGAGGACAAACTAGGTAGGATAATCCTCTAGCGCACCAAGCGCCTGAGAGGTAAGTTACGTTTTCAGGCGCTCTGAGGATTAGGGCCTCCAGCCCCTCTTGACGCATTAATTGCCGAACCCGGCTTAACTTTAGGTCATCGCATCTCAAGTCGCAAACCAGCTAGGGCTTACTGCAAAGTAGCGTTAAGACTTTCCATGACGGGGGAAATTGGAGGAAATTGAAAACTATAACTTCACAGGCACACTACCGTCAAGTGTTAGGTTAAAATTTGAAAATTTGCATCGTTTGGCATAAACTTCAACCCCACTCCGTCTAGCGGTTCGGAGTGTATCACAAAAGGCAGGATCGGTTTGGAGATTCGGTGTAAACAACTTTGCGTCCTCCCGCTGAATAACGAACATTATGCAGGCTCTGTACCCGCGCTTCTTCGCTTCAGTCAATCCACGTAAATGCTTGCTGCCTCTAGCAGTAGGCGCATCGGGAAAAATGGCAACGCCATCCGTTACGAGGGTGCAAGATTTTACCTCCAACCAACACGACCGGTTGGAGGATTCCAAGAGAAAATCAAACCTATTTTTGCCGAAGAAAGTCTCCTGCCTGATTCGAGAATACGACTGGAATTCTCTCAACTGTTTGTTTTTTAATGCTTCCGCGACGAGTTTATTCGGAATCCGAGAGTCAATTGATATCCATCGTTTTCCGAGGCGGATCGCTATGACTTCGTACGTTGTTTTCCTTGCATAATTTGAGAATCGATCAATTTTATCCAGAGCAATTTCTACGCCAGGTATCAGAAGCTCGTTCATTCTGCCTGGGTTGGGAAAATAGCATCGTACTCGGGAGGAATTATAGTAGGCAATAACTGTGAATCGGTTTGGCCGTTCAGCGTAGGTTGCAGTGATGATACTTGACCCAAGCTTCATAGGGTAAATCAACTCAACAATATTACGTGTCGAGAATGAGGATTCGCATTCCATTAGCCTTCGGAAGTTTGATAGGACTCCTTGGAACCTGCATTGCTTTCCTCATGATCTATTACGCCGCTGCTATTCAGCATCAGGGCATAAAGTTCCTTCTCTATCTATCTTCCATAAGCTGTCTAATCTTCTTCCCACATAGTTTGGCGCATTTTATAGTCGGGAGTTCAGTAGGAGTCAGATTCAAGTATTATCGGGTAGGGAGATCATCGATTTCAAAACTCGCATTGCCGATAAGATTGCCCAGTATCCCCGTCCTCACTCTAATCATTGATCACTCATCTCTCAATAGTGTTAGCTGGATTGGCAAAGCAGCCATGTACGCATCTGGCGCGGTTGTCTCAATGACCTTGCCGCTGATTGTGGCGGTGTACACATTCAACCGACTATCCGTATCTTTGTGGCTAATTCTATTAGTTGTCGTAATCGCCAATCTCCTCTTCGACTTGTACTATAGTCCAAAATCTGGAGACTTATCGCGATTACGTTGTCCGACTAAATAACTTGAACGAACCTAGTCTTTAATATCTATACAGGGCTTTTGGGAGCAAGTGTTCCAGATTGAATTACCGTAGGCTAGGCAGCGCCGGAATCAAAATCAGTGAACTGTCGTTAGGAGCTTGGATCACCTACGGAGGTCAGGTCGGAGATGATGTGGCGCTGAAGTGCATGTCAGCTGCGTATGATGCTGGAGTTAATTTCTTCGATAATGCGGAGGTTTACTCAGATGGAAATGCAGAGATAGTTATGGGAAATGTCATCAAGAAATTGCGCTGGCAACGTGAGAGCATAGTTGTCTCAAGCAAAGTTTTTTGGGGAGGAGACGGACCCAATGACAATGGGTTATCTCGCAAACACATCTTTGAGGCCTGTCGAAACTCGCTAAAACGGTTACAGCTTGAATATTTGGATCTATATTTTTGCCATCGCCCTGATCCAAATACTCCGATTGAAGAGACTGTCCGCGCCATGGATGATTTGATTCACCAAGGAAAGACCCTCTACTGGGGAACATCTGAATGGTCGGGCGTCGACATTATGCGTGCACATGGCTTAGCTAGAGAACACGGTCTCACACCGCCTCAGATGGAGCAGCCACAGTATAATCTCCTTCACAGAGATCGAGTGGAGAAGGAATATCTGCCACTCTATCGTGAAATTGGCTTGGGCGCCACTATTTGGAGTCCGCTTGCGTCGGGTCTACTCACTGGCAAGTACAACGATGGTATTCCTTCTGGTTCTCGAGCCACGTTGCAGGGATATGAGTGGTTGAAAGAATCGGTAATCACTCCGGAAAACATTGAGAAAGTCAAGAAATTGCAGCTTATAGCTAAAGACATTGATTGTACGTTGGCGCAGCTAGCTCTTGCTTGGTGCTTGAAGAATCCGAATGTGAGCACGGTTATAACTGGGGCAAGTCGGCCAGAACAAGTGGATGAAAACATGAACGCCTTGGAGGTAGTTTCGCGACTTGATTCGGACATTATTGATCGGATCGAACAGGTCCTTGGAAATAAACCTGAAATTGATGACTCCTAATCCAAGGAGTCTATGAGCCCTCTGAGTTTTTTGAAATCGTCTTCCATTACTTTTCTAAGTGAAGAAGTATACAGAGCTGCTGCAGGATGGTACATTGGAAAGAAGGTTGATGTAGCAATCTCGAATGGGATGCCATGAATCTGACTCACAGTCTGTTCTACGTTCATAATTGTACGGATAGCAGAATTCCCCATCGGGCAAATAATGCGTGGATTCACTAGTCTTAATTGCCTTTGAAGATACTCTTGGCAAGCCAACGTTTCGTCAGTTCTTGGAGGTCTATTACTAGGTGGCCTGCACTTTACCGTGTTTGTGATGAATACTTCATTTCGTTTCAATCCTACAGACTCCAGAAGCTCCGTAAGCAGCTTACCTGCTGATCCAACAAAGGGCCGCCCCTGAATGTCTTCTTGTTCGCCTGGAGCTTCTCCTATGAACATCACCTTGGCTGCGTTCCAACCCTCACCTGGTACTGCGTTTCTTCGAGACTCGCAGAGCCTGCATTTCTTACATGTCGTTACCTCATCAGCCACCTTCTCCAAACTATCTTCATGCAAGAATTGAAACCGCCGTTTCAGAAGGTAGTATTGAAGAACCATAAATTGTTGATCAATGTATCATAATGTATGTTGAAAGTTCTCGTCTCAAGAAAGGTAGATGGTCAATATCTCCAGAGAATCCGCTCGTGTTTACCTGAGATTGATGTTCAGAATTGCACTGGTTCAGCCGCGTTGTCAGCAATTGGTGACGCTGAAATCCTTCTGGCGGGCCAGTTCACGAAGGAGATGTTTGCTTCAGCTCGAGAGCTCAGATGGGTACAGGCAACCTCCGCAGGAGTTGATAGGTTTCTCTTCCCTGAATTCGTTGCATCTGAAGTCATTTTGACAAGTGCGAGGGGAGTCTACTCATCCCCATGTTCGGACCATGTTCTCGCAGTTATATTGTCATTCGCCAGGGGTTTCAATAGATTCGCTCGACTTCAAACTGCACATAAATGGCAGAAACTCGAAATGGATGAACTTCAAGGAAAGACCATTGGAATAATCGGGCTAGGGACTATTGGACGAGAGATCGAAAGAAAAGCAAAATGTTTTGGGATGAATGTTCTAGCTGTATCTAGGAAGACAAACAATTCTTCAAACTTAGCCACACTCTTGGAGCAATCTGATTTCGTCGTACTCTCCCTACCCCTCACTCGGGAAACAATGGGGCTCATCGGACATGAGAACCTATCCAGAATGAAGGAGACCGCCTTTCTCATTAATATCGGAAGAGGGCAACTCATCAAGGAAAAGGAACTAGTCACTGCTCTAAGAGAAGGTAAGATAGCCGGTGCCGCTCTTGACGTCTTCGAACAAGAACCGCTCCCCTCAGGTTCAGAGCTATGGGACATGGAGAACGTAATAATTACACCTCATATCGCCGGGGACAGCAGACAAGAGATGGCACGAATTTTAGATATCTTCTGCGAAAACTTGACCCGTTACGTGTCAAAAAGTCCATTGATCAATGTTGTAGACAAGCAAGTTGGATACTGACCAGAGAATAGGCCGTACATCTGTTCGGTCGATGTCAATGTGTTCCGGGAGGAAAGATGATGCCTCTTGCCTTCCAATAGTTGAGAGTTTGGTATCGCAATAAGTCGGGATTGTGTCCTCGCTTAATACTCAAGTAATATGAGAACAGGTAGAGTGGAATTATGTTGATGAAAGGAGAGAGGTATTCGTCAATTGCAGGAACTTCTATGACGTAGTCGCTGGAAGATGCAATCTTATCATCGCCCTCTTCAACGATTGAGATTACTGGCACTCCCAAAGTTGTAGCTGCTTTCACCAAGTCAAGGTTTCTATTATAGAACG
>CAYWMG010000193.1:0-4652 GCA_964459245.1 uncultured Candidatus Bathyarchaeia archaeon | reverse complement strand
ATATGGCCACGCGCCTAACGTATATCCGGCGAGTCCGCCTAGTGCAGCACCAGCAAGGAATCCTATGAATGCCAAGATCATCACTCAACTAATCTGTGCGCTACGAGCAGCTACTACCAATAACAGGGAACACAAGGTACGCGACAGAATATCTGTGCGCCGCCCCACCAACCAGTAGCAGGTAGGCAACCATGATAGCCCCAGTAACCGAATGCCTGAGCCCCGCTCCAGGCACCAGCCGCAGGTAGACAACCATGATAGGCTCCGTAACCGAATGCCTTAACCCCACCCCAAGCGCCAACCGCAGGCAGGCAATTGGGTAGGCAATGATGTGCAAAGAAAGCGCCCTTACCAGCAGTCGCGGTAGCACAAGCCAAAGCTCCTGCCTTACCAGCAGTCGCGGTAGCACAAGCCAAAGCTCCACCAATCAAAGAGAATACCATAATTAAGTCAACCTTGACCACCCTAACGCCTGCAAGTATATAATATTTAGCGTTAGACGTGTTAATATCAGCTAATTTCCTGATTTTCAAGCTAATTCAGAACCTTGATCAGTAAAATGTGGCAAGAACGACTAAATCGACTATTTTCCACCTCTTTCTGCTATTGAGTCTTGAGTGTCGAATTCTGGGGTGCGAAGTCCGGTGAGGTTTGACAGTATCTTGTATCTAACTCTCAAGTCAGGCTAACCCATCCCCATCTTACTCTACCAGTCTGTCAACGAGTGATGGTTGAGAAATTGGCTTACACGTGTTATTACCACCCAAACCTGCCAGTGAAAATGGTATGCAACCGTTGCGGCCGCAGAATCTGTGCTTCATGCACGAAACCTTACGGTGAACTCGTCCTATGCCCCGGTTGCTACCACACGTCCGTAATGCATCAACCTGCACCAAAAATTACACTACCAACGGGGCAGACATCATATACACAGGGTGGTGCTCGTCCACGCGGAGCGAGCTACGTCCCAAACACTAAGTCTCGCTCGCCTCATCCGTTTCAGAGGACCATAACCATGCTGCTCTCAATCTCAGCGACTTTAATCTTCTTTAACGCTGAGGCGCTTGTTTGGTGGCCAGACTTCTTCGAGCCCTGGATGAGCCTCTTCCCATGGGTGACTCAACTTGGGAGTCTCAGCTTCATACTTGGGATAGTCCTGGGATTGGTGATTGATATTGCAGTGTTTGTGTACATGCTCGGCTTCAGAATTTTATCAGCGGTCGTGGTCCTTCCAACGGCCATAGTTAGCCTATTCATAGGCGGCGGTTTCCTATTTGGGCTTATCATCGCAGTCCTGACGGGAATTTTCATAATAAAGAATGAAAAGACGATGGAACTACAACTTGCTATTCAATGAATAGCGCAGCTTTCTGGGATTCGGCAATTTTTGCCTGTTGGCTGTTTCGTGATCAAATATAACGTCTACCCATGGCATCTGAGGCTGAGGTCTCTTCTAACTCTCAAACGAATCCCAATCCACGATTACTTGTACGTAACTGCCTGAATAAGCGTTCATCCTGAGTTTAAAAATTCACGTTACAGACTCCACAGAAAAGACAAAACCTGACCACAGAATGAGAATCGGAGAATGCGACAGTTGCGCTTGAAGGCATAGACAAGAAGATGAGACAAATCATATTTGGAAATGACAGAAAGTTGCTGGCAGTTTGTAGATTAGTATAGGAACGTCTTTATGCATTGTTCTCAAGAAACTGACGGTGGATGAATAGAAGATGAATAGATCTCTTGTCTTCTTAACGATGGGGTTCGTATTGTCGTTAATGCTATTGTCTACTGTTAACGGTTCAACATCGGTAATGCAACGTTTCCAACTGTGTAACCAGGGTGTCTGGAATACTGCTGTGAGTCCTGGTCAGGTAGAAATTAATCTCTGTAGCCAAACCGGGTATGGTCAATCTGTCCAATACATAGTGAACCAGAACGGTCAAACTGTTGCCGCTGGCGGATGTAATGGAGGACCATGCTCCTATCCAACCATAAGCGGCGTAGATGACAACTCTTACTTGATCCTTCACTTCTATCCAAGTTACATTTCTGGCATTCAAGTGATCGAACCTGATAGTGAGGGTAATTTTCATCAGGTATGGGCTCCGTACAATTATCAAAACAGTTTCTGTAATCCCTATTACCAGATTTGCTACAGTCAAAGTAACTATTGCTGGTATCAAAGCTGCTCTGCAGTAGTATTCAGAATCGTAGCTACACCAATAACTGTTAATGTATTTTTCTCTTGACACTACATATTCTTGGGCTATGCCAAGATCAGTTACTGCTCTGTTCTCATGACAAATCATCAACCCATCCGCATTCAATAGATTATTTCCACTGCTTGCATCAAAACTCGGGAAATGACGACTCCCGCTGTCAATCCGTTGACAAGTTGCTGCGAAAGTAAACGATGAGTTCAAGGCAAGATTAATTTCGTGTTCCACTACTCGCGATCGCTAGACTATTTCGGTTGTATGTGTAAAGGCCGTCGATGTTTTTGTAATGCTTTGAATTCTAGCTTTTCGACATTACTACCGTAACCCAGTAATCTCCACCGGTAGTTTGGACGATAGTAGTACTAGTTCCACTTAGCGGCCAAAATGGGTTTGATACGCCTATTGGATAAAGCACCCACCAGTCTAATGGGTATGACCCGAAGCTGGCATACCCTGACACTCTTACTGTCACTGAGTAGATGGGGGTCTCCGTTCTAACGCCGATAATGATTTCACTGCCATCGGGGCTCACTCCCGTACCGATAATGCGGCCTGTTTGATCATTCAACGTCACTTGCATGTTGTATAGTGCACAGAATGGATAGACGAAGCCGACGTGAATAGCAAATCCCGTCGTAACTCCTTGGGCCATTACCGGAGCGGTACAGCATCCAATTATGAGAGCCATGAATACTGACGCAATAAAAATTGTCTTCAGAATGCTAACTCCCGCTCTCATAAATAACTCACTGCTTTCTCACTTGAATGTCTAATTTTAGGTATATCAGTTTTCCAATTAACAGACTTGCCGAGACAAAAAGAAGGATGTTCACCCACCATCACATTTTCATGCTAATTCCCAACTCTCGGGTCACGTTATCTTTGAACTTCCACATACATGGGGACGTAGACGCGCCAGCATGGACAGTTGAATGTTTCGATGAGATTGGAGCCGTTATTTACAGTGAATTGAGTCTGAAGCCTGCGCGTTTGATATGCCAAGAATCTGGACACGTTCAAGACAAGAGAAACGATCATTGACAATCATACACAACTTCATCTCCAGCTACACCGATACGGGCCGGCTCAGACACGCCAGACATTATCTGGAGAAGGAGAAGCCAGAATAACTATACGAAGCTATAGGATACTATACGAAACAATAGTACCTCGACCAGGCCGATTTATATGCATCCACCCGGGTTGGTTTGTGCTGTGGACGTATCTTGAATCTTACAGAGAATTTGAACAATAGCCTGGAATTCACTAAGAAGCTATTCAGCGATTTTGGAAGGCTCGTTATCCTAATCATAATTGACCTTATACCATTAGCAAATTGGATCGTAGTCGGGTACGCGGCTCGAGTGCTAAGAGAGTCTCCTGGAAGTGATTCACCTCCGAAACTTGAGAAGTATGGTGAACTGTTTGTTGATGGAGCAAAGATTTTCTTCGCGTCCCTCGTCTACATGATTATACCACTTATTCTAATCGCGGCCGGTTTCGGTGGAGTGATTGCCAGTACCGATATGACAAGAGGAGCACTCCTAATGGGTGGGGTCGGCCTTGTGCTCACCCTAATTGGAATCATATTGGTCTTTGTCTCGCTGATACTCCTCGCTGCTGGTATTGCCCGCATGATCAAGACTGGAAAATTCAGCAAAGCATTCGCGTTTAGCGAAATCCTAGGAGTAATCAGAAAGATTGGTTGGGGTAAGTATATTGTTTGGATAATTCTCGTTTGGATAATTCACATGATATTGGGCGCAGCCTTTGCTCTTCCAATCATTGGATGGCTAATAACAGTCGTCTTAGGACCAGGCATTTCTATCTTCTTCGCTAGATCGCTCGGCATACTCTACGCTGAAGGCGCTAGCTAATCGTTTCATGCCCGAAACATAGAGCACATTCGTGGTGCGCAAGATTAGATTCAATCAAGAAGTCATAGGAACGATTCTGCAAATGAATCTGAAGTCTGGCTAGAATTCGTAAAAAGAGTCTCACGAGACGAAAGCGGCCATTAAATTCGCGTTACAAGAAAAAAGCTGCCTCCCTTAGTCTCGGCCTGTGATATTTCTAAATGCGCTGATCGGAAAACCTCCATGTTCTCGAGCATACTTGAGGCAGTCATCACAAACCCACCATAGATTATGAATATTATTCGCGACTTTATCGCACTTTACGGATTTACCATCACGTTGAACGATGACGTCGCACTTGCCAGATTCAGGGACTTGAGGCGGCATATTTGAGCGCATTATGAGACATTACCTGCGCAGCAAATAAGAATATAATCCGCAACCGCTGGCGCTCAATCTCTCTTTGCAAGTTCAATCTCAATCGTCGACTCATATCATGTCTTGTTATTTGATAACATATGTTTGGAACAAAACGGAACACGAAAGATACTTACGCAAGTTCTGTAAAGAC
>CAYWMG010000192.1:0-2093 GCA_964459245.1 uncultured Candidatus Bathyarchaeia archaeon | reverse complement strand
CCACTATTCCTTGGATGTACTGAGACATGTCGATCAACTCCAAGTTTTCTGACCGGTACAGCGCCTCATGCACGAGAGCCATTGTCTTTATGCGGCTTTGAACATTTTCAAATATATTGACAAGGCTCTCATCCCTGCTCTTAATTTGTCGCAACTGTAGTCTCAAGAGACTTGTAATAAGCTGGAGATTATTCTTGACCCGGTGATGAATTTCCCTGAGAAGCACTTCCTTCTCTTTTAGTGACGCCTCTATCCTTTCCTCATCACGCTTACGATCCGTAATGTCCTCAACAAAGCCCTCAAGATGTTTTGGTTCACCGTTATTGTCACGGATTACTCGAAAGTAGACCTGACCCCAAAACACGCTACCATCTTTTCTGCGATACTGGTTTTCTGCCTTTATGAAGCCATCCGTACTCAGTGCAAGATTTACCAACCTCTTCCGTCTATCAGGCTCAACGTATGTGCGCTCAGCAACATTATCGATCTCCAGCACCGCCTCTTCTGCTGAACCGTATCGGTACATCCGAGCATATTCCGAATTGACGCTAAGCACTCTACCATCAAAGGTTGACCGAAAGATTCCGACAGGAGCCCCCTCGATCAAGGCCCTATACTTTCGCTCGCTTCCTCTCAAGAGACCTTCCGTCGCTTTGAGTCTTGCTTGCGACTCTTCCAACTCGGACACTCTGCATTGAAGACGCTCCAATTCATTAACGAGTTGTTCCTTGGTCTTGTCTTGGTATTCCATGATCCTTCTCCGGTTGCCGGATAGAGTGAGAGGTGGTGTGAAAAATCTAAGGTTTCATAATACTAGAAAAAAGGAGGGAGGGAGATCCAAAAATTTGTCCCGTAGAGAAGAGGCAGGGAGTCCCACGATTCAAATTCAAATCCTTCCTATCTAACTGAGATACCCCCAGCCTCCCCCTTTACGACACAAATCATCCTTGGTTCATCGTTCTCCAATGTTCCTCCCCATTCCGCCCCACACCTGCAAAATATCATGAATCCAATCCACCAAAGATGCATCTCGACCATTAGGAACACTCCCTGAGCGAGGTATCATGGTGGCAGGTGAGTCATATGTACCCGGAGGAATAAATGGAACAGCAAGCAGAATTCCAGAGTAGAATCCGGGCTCAGATCGAATTATGTGATTATCAAATAAAGGCATTGGAAGCTCGGGCAAAAAAAGCTCCAGAACTGGGAAAACAATATAGAGAGCAGATCAGCCAATTGATTGTAAGGCTGGAGGCGCTTAAACGTGGGTTGTTGGAGATTACCGGCGAAGGTGCTTTTCTAGGTGAAGGAAAGGGCAATTAGGCAAGGAAAGAATACTGAACTGAACATCAATTGTCTCTTGAACCCATTACGAAACGCTCATAATGTCGGTTGATCGTAGGCTTGACTCCATTCCCGTATTGAGTTTCCGTCATTCTAATTTATCCAATTATTTTAACATTTCTCGTTTTCTCCATTGCAACTCTTTGATAAGAGCGGCTGTTCTTGCGTTTGGCTTCTTCTTCATTTCGTTTCCGAGCCTTTGTAGTAACCTGTCTAGGACTTCTGGTTCCCAGATTCTTGTTACATTCTCTCTCCTCCTCAACAACCTTGTTGGTTCACGATTCAATTTCTTTCCCCCCAGGCGTAATACCCGGTTCTGTCTCTCATCCCCTTAGGATGTTTCTGCCACGTTGCATGGTCTTCCGGTATACTTCCCCTACCTTGCTTCCCTTCAAATCATGCACATCTGTTAAATGTGCGCCAATACTCTCCCGGTGGTTATCAAATCATTCATAACGGCATCAGGAGCCGAGAAAGCGTTAGGGGATATATATGTAGCTGCATAAGATGCCATTATGATTGTGCTTTATGGTCGGGGTTCTAGAACCCCCACCATAAATCTTTAACTCATGCAGCTGCTGGAGCGGCTTTTGGTGCAAATGGATGGTTCTCAGTCTGGAAAAAGGAAGGCATTATGGGGATTGATTCCATAAATAAAGGGGGCTTCTTCACTCTCATAGGATAATCATTGCGGATGTCATTCTTCAGATAGCAACCTTTCGGGATCGCCTTATTCTATTGGGATAAAC
>CAYWMG010000191.1:0-5227 GCA_964459245.1 uncultured Candidatus Bathyarchaeia archaeon | reverse complement strand
AGCGGTTCTCGACTGTTTCAGTGAACAGGGTTGCTATGCAGGGATGTACGCGTTAATCCAGAAGCATTTCGAAATAGCAGTTGAAGCGGGTTACAGCCCAGAAATAGTTGTGCTAGAATTATGGGAGTCAGGCGAACTTCTGGATGAGATTCGTGCATGGATGAAGGATGGGATCTTCAGACAGATCAAGTATCATTCTCATACCTCTGGCTACGGGTCACTCACTAGGGGACCAAGACTGGTCGGTTCAGAAACAGAGAAACAACTAAGGACAACTCTATACGAACTTCAGCACGGATACTTTGCAAGAGAGCTAATGATGGAGTTTCTAACGGGGGAGACGGTGTTCAACAAACTAGTGCAAGAGGCCCTCAGCCACCCGATAAACGAGGTTGAGGAGAGGGTTACGAAACAGCTGCAAACCGAATCAACTAGCCGTTGAGAGCAGCTACCGCAGCTACCGATCTGATGAAGATTGATCAGTCAGAGGTAACGCTCGGAAGAGTCTCGAGGCAATTTCTTAGAAAGAGAATCTTAGAATTCTCGCAGTGCTTCTTCGAAGCGCTGTTGAACATTTGTCTGTCCGTAAGCCTCCTCCTGAGAAAGGAGGCGCATGTAATCTCAAGATACGAAAAGTCGTCGGGAACTTCCCATATACTCAACTAAATGCCCGTATTCAAGTGGGCATATCAAAACTTAGCTACTGCTTTCAATTCGCATAAGTCATGAAAAAATAGAGATAGTTGATGGCTGTCTAGAACTGGCGAGGACTAAAATTGCGACTAGATTTGAAATCAATGCCCACGGAAGAGGTGGAAGCAATTCATTCCACATCTGTCGAAATTTTGTCAGAAGTAGGTGTGAAATTTCCCGATAAGGGTGCGCTAGATGCTCTAGAAGGCATTGGCGCAAGAATTGATCGGAAATCGATGGTTGCGCGTTTCTCGGAACAAACCGTGAGGGAAGCGATCAAGCATGTTCCGAAGCAGGTTACGTTATGCGCAAGGAATCCGGTTCATGATGTTGAGCTGATGAGAGGAGACGTTCACTTTTGTCCATCTGGTTTAGGTGTCTTCGTTTATGATCCGGAGACCAGGCGTAGGAGAGCCGCTACAAGAGATGACGTGATGAAATTTGCTCTAGTCAGCGACGCTTTACCCAATTATCACTTGATTCAAGTTGAAATCATGCCGTCGGATGTGCCATCACAACTAGCTGACCTGTACAGGTTTTTGGCCGGTTTGACGCAAAGCTCTAAGCACGTAAGCAACGTCATTGCGCCAGGTTCAACTATTGAAACTGCACGATCAGTCATCGAAATGGCTGCCAAAGTTGCAGGGGGCACTAACGAACTCCGGAAACGTGCTATAATTTCTGTTCATCAGGAACCGATTAGTCCTCTGCAGTACGACGAGAATGGTCTAAGCGTATTGATCGAGTACGCTAAGCACCACGTTCCAATTTCTCTCTATAGTTTGAGTATGGGCGGCGCGACCGCCCCTGTCACCGTGGCAGGACAACTGGTTGTAATAAACGCGGAGATCCTAGCCGGAATTACGCTGATTCAGGCTATCAGTCCGGGTTGTCCAGTCCTGTACGGCGCCTCTGCCTCTGTAATGGACCCTACGTCCGGGGCATTGGCGATGGGAGCACCCGAAAGAGCTCTCTTGACGGTTGGAGTTGTCAACCTAGCCAGATACTATGGATTACCTAGCATGGCGGCAGCTCTGAATACTGAAGCAAGTATGCCGGGTTCCCAAGCTGTGTTCGAGAAGATGATATCAACCATGCCGTTGGCCCTTGCAGGGTCCGACGTTATCTTTGGAGGAGGAACTTTCGATTCGTCAAATACGTACAGCCTTGACCAACTTGTAATTGACGACGAACTTTGCGGTGCAATGCTTCGAGTGGCTAAAGGATTCAGGACTACTCAAAACGAGTTGGCCCGCAATGTAATAGAGAAAGTTGGAATCGGAGGGCACTACCTAGGCGAAAGCCATTCGTTGAAGCACATAAGAACAGAGCGTTGGTTCCCAGGCCTGTACAAACGGATGAAAAAAACTGAGACTCAGTGGACTTTAGAAGATATCGGCAAACATGACTTGGCAGCAGCCGCGAAGAAGAGAGTAGAGGATATTCTGAAAACCCACAAGCCAGATCCGCTCAGTGACGACATTCAGAAGGCTCTACGCGGCATCATAGCTGAAGCAGAAATCAAAATTACGTCGACTAGAAGCTGATGTTATATCTAGGCTATCAGATGGTCGTCAAATCGTAGTCTCAGTAAATCCAAGTCTCAGTCAGCCACCAGTTTCAATACCTCTTGAGAACTAGCCTTGACTCCGTGCTATTGGAACTATCGCTACAAGCAGCCGAAAGACTTCTGTATCGATTGGTCCAAATGTAACATGTCAAGTGGAAGCGCAGTTTAAGCTTCTTGAAAGCGGAGGGCGTGCTGCAAACTGGTCCCGGGAAAACACGTGTATCTTTTTGTAAGTGTCTTTTCATCCATTTCCTTTCTATTTTCCATGCAAGCTATACCCCCGATCCTTCCAACCTTGGTCAGTGAATTTGCACTAAGCTACGCTGCTGCGAGTAGTCTGCTCTGGCTTGCCGCAATTCCCGGTGTTCTCTTATCCATCTTAGGCGGGGTTCTGACAGGCAGATTTGGAGTTAGACGATTCGCTGTGGTTGGAGCAGCGATTATGACGGGGAGTTCATTGTTATGTTCCGCCTCTGATTCCGTCACCTTCCTGCAGTTTGCTCGCTTTTTCTTAGGGATCGGGGGAGCAATGGTTATGGTCTCAGCTCCGATCCTTATCTTCCAATGGTTCGAAGAAAGCGAACTCGGCAGCGCTATGGGTGTCTACGGGTTAAACATGCCTGTGGCCACCATCGCAGCCTTCAACGCCGTGGGATTTGTGTCGCAGAAGGTTGGTTGGAGAGCGTCCCTTCTCTTGGCAACCGCCATGAATGGATCCGCCCTCATCTGCTGCGCCCTGCTAATAAAAGAGAAAAAAATCGTCTCAACCCATGGCGCTCGACGGCTCTCATCCAATTTGAGAAGAGCCCACATTTGGATTCTAGGCTTCATCTGGTGTTTATTCAACATGGCGCAGATCGGTTACTCGACGTGGGGTAAGACGATATTCACGACGTACGGGCTCTCCGGACGCACTTCCGATCTGTTGGCGAGCTTGCTCATCACTGGCTACTCCGCTGACCGGTTTCATCTCTGACAGGTGGGCGGGGCACCGAAGGATCTTCATACTCATCGCGGCGATTTCTATGACATTCATCTTCCCCCTCTTCCCATACATAGGAGTGGGCGCCGTCGCGTATGTTGCGCTTACTCTTGGCCTACTAGCTGTCCTTCTTCCACCTGCAGTGTTTGCGCTTCCGGGGGAGATTTTGGGAGCTGGAAATGAAGGCTTTGGGTGGGGTGTTTTGAACACTTTTCAGAACTCGGCCATAATCCTAGGTCCATTGACTGCTGGCTATGCGTTAGATGTTTCGAAGAGCCCATCACTCATCTTTTTCTTACTCGCAATCTTCGCACTGTTGTCTTTGATTCTTGCAATATTACTAAGGTCTAAGTAACGGCGAGAAGGACCGCGTTCTTCTGGTCACGCAGGTGGAACAGCGCCCTCGTAACTCGGATTTGCGTCTTCCGCGATAGCAGATATACGCCGACAAGGCCGAAGGGATTGTTTTGGCCCTCGTCAGCAATAACCTAAGCGTTATCGGTCGACTCTTTTTTCAGTAAGTAACTACGACCTTCGTCGGACAAGATTCGCAGAATTTGGCTCTAAGGAGTGATTATCGTTTTCAAGCTCCGTCCCGACAGGGCCGCCTTGAAACCCTCGTTAATTTGTTCGAGTGGAAAACTATGAGAGATAATCGGTTTCACTTGTATTCTGCGTGAGTCGATGAGCGTAAGCGCTCTTGGAAAGAGGGGCGCTGGAAAGTCTGAACTGCCCGTGACTGAGATTTCACTGTAGTGTAGCAAGTTAGTGTCGATCCTAACATCCTTGGGAGGATGAAAACCGGCGAAAACGACAATCACTCCCTGCTTTCCGACCATTTTGATGCCTTGTTCGACGGCGTCCATATTCTCCACCGCCACGATAACGGCGTCTGCGCCAAAACCATCCGTCAACTTGATAACTTCCTTTACTGAGTCCGTAGCGGTAGGATCAACTGCCTCATGAGCTCCCAACTCCAACGCCTTCTCTCTTCGAGCAGCTATAGGATCAATGGCAATGACCCTGTACGCTCCAAGCACACGAGCCAATTGCAGATGCAGCAACCCAATCGGACCGACTCCAACAACGGCCACGGATGAGTCTGAGTGAATTCCCGCCCGTAGATCGCCATTGAGGCAGCATGCTAATGGTTCCGTGAGACATGCTTCCTGAAATTGCGTGTTCTCAGAAAACCTGAACACCTGTCCGACAGGAATTACCTTGTACTCCGCGAACCCTCCATCAGTTGTTTTTCGATTCGTGCAGAAATTCGTTCTTCCACTCATACAATAACGGCAGTGGCCACAAGGTATGTCTGTGCTAATCGCTACCCTGTCTCCTACTTTCAGCTCAAATACATCGGCACCTACTTGTTCGATCGTCCCGGAACATTCGTGACCTAGAATAACTGGCTTGTCGATTTTCTTGCTGCCGGTATAGAACCTTAAATCGTAATGGCATATGCCACAGGCTCTAATTTTGACTTTCACTTCGTTTGATTTCGGAACAGGAGTTTCGACATCCTCAAATCTCAGATCTCCTTTACCGAACATTAAAGCCGCTTTCACAGAATCACCGACCGCAGGAATCTAAGCCATGTTTTCCAATAGTATCTTATCTTTTCCATGTGCCAATCTCTGAAAGCTCTCCGGCACCTATAAGAGGTTGCCTTGCCTGAGAATCTGCTGTGTAGATTGGTCATCAATTTCTTTACCGCGAATCAGGCTCTCAAAGGATGAACTGACACCCTACGTTTATGCACGAGGAGCATCACACCCGAGCCGCGCCATTGAAAACTGATCATGAAGTGTTCGACTTGGATGATGAGATGTGGACTATATGAGTAATCCTGGGAAGAATCTTAGACTTGGAAGAATTTTCCGAAGCGACGGTAATTCCTTGATTGTGCCTATGGATCACGGCATGGGAGACGGACCAATAAAGGGCATCGAGAAACCGGAGGAAACGCTTACAAAAGTAAT
>CAYWMG010000190.1:0-4850 GCA_964459245.1 uncultured Candidatus Bathyarchaeia archaeon | reverse complement strand
ATAGACCTGGATCAAGGATAACCCAACACATCTAACTTTCAGCTTTGGAATCCATCCACATCTTTACTTGGTACGAATAGTTGCTTGAAAGAACGATTCCGACTTGAAGAGCCTCAGAAACTGGCTAGTCCTAGTGTTCGTCGTCTTCGTCTGGGGGTCTAATTGGCCGATTATGAAAACGTCACTGACCTTCGTAGGCCCCCTAAGCCTCGCGGCTCAGAGAGCCACAGTATCTTTCCTTGCATTACTTCCGTTCGTAATTAACGCAAGGAAGCGACTTCCAAGAGACAGGGGCACAATTACGAACTTGCTAATCTTAGCATTAGCGAATATTGTAGCAATGGTTCCACAATATATTGCACTACTATACGAAACATCAGGAATTAGCGCAGTCCTAAATTACACGCAACCGTTGTTCGTCTTCCTGCTCTCAGTCCTATTCCTCAACAGCAAGCCCAGTCGAGTAAGCGTCGCAGGAGGCCTAACAGGCTTTCTTGGCGTAGCAGTACTCTCCCTTGGCGAGACGAGATCGTTCGGTGAGATTGCATGGTACCCAATCGCCTTACTGATAACGGGCGCGTTCTTCTGGGCGGTTACGATCGTCTACTACAAGAAGAAGTTAACACATGTGGACCCAACATCAATCAATGCGCTTCAGCAAGTGATGAGCATAATCGTTGTAACTCCAATCGCTTTACGAACAGAAGGCCCATCGCTGCCACTCTCACTATCATACGCTCTGATGTTACTGTACCTAGCCGTATTCGGAAGTGCAATTGCCCAAAACCTCTGGTTTTGGCTCTTGAAGGAAGAAGACGTTACAGTCGTGGCCTCCTCAACCTTCCTGATACCATTAATCGCAGTAGTCCTCGGTTGGCTGATCCTCGGCGAGAGACTTACAATGGCACCAATCATAGGCATTATCCTGATACTATCAGGCATCTACCTAGTTCATCAACCCTGAACATCCAAGACGCGGACTCAACTATGCTAAGAAGGCCAAAACAGGGAACGCCAACCGTGTAGCCGAATTTGGAAGGCATATCAAAAGTTTCCACTCAAATTCATAGCGACAAGATAAGTCAGCCCGACCACGCATTGGAAGATTGTGAACTGGGGAGATCATGCGTCTATTCTAGTAGAGAATGTTGGTTAAGAAGGAAATTAGGGGTTAACTTCTGCGGAAACTATTGGCCTGCTTTGTATTTGGACATGGTGTCGACGACGAACGCTTGGTCGGCTTCGCTCATATCGTTGTAGAAAGGCAAGCGCAGTAAGCGTTCTGATACTCTCTCCGTGACTGGACAATCGCCTTCCCTGCCGCCAAATCTCCTGCCCATAGCAGAAAGATGCAGAGGCAGGTAGTGGAAGACACTTAGTATTCCGTGCGCCTTCAGGTGTCTGATCAGAGCTTCTCGTTCCTCCAACGATGGTAAGAGTAGGTAGAACATGTGGTATGATTGGCCACAGTGCTCTGGCACGATTGGAAGGCGAATGTTTCGGTCTCCCGCCCAGTTACGGAGGTGGTCATGATAGTATTTCCAAATCCTTTCTCGCTTATTCTGAATCTGCTTATGAGCTTCCATCTGCGCATACAAAAAAGCAGCCAGAATGTCTGAAGGCAAATAGCTGGACCCGAGGTCTACCCACGTGTACTTGTCTGTCTCGCCACGAAAGAATCTGCTTCGGTCGGTTCCCTTCTCGCGGATAATCTCGGCACGCTGGATATACTGTTCATCGTTCAGTAGCAATGCTCCGCCTTCCCCGCAGTAGATATTCTTCGTCTCATGGAAACTTTGGCTCGTCAGACAGCCAAACGTTCCTAATGGTTTGCTCCTGTAAGTGCCAAACAGACCATGAGCGTTGTCCTCCACAACCGCGATGCCATAGCGTTCCGCGATCTTCAAGATCTGCTCCATCTCGCAGCCAACACCAGCATAATGGATTGGCACGATAGCCTTGGTGCATGGCGTTACCAGTGACTCTAGCTTCGTCTCGTCCAAGTTCAGAGTGTCAGGACGGATATCGCAGAAAACTGGGCGAGCACCACGCAAAAGGAAAGCGTTCACGGTGGAGGAGAAGGTGAACGATGGAGCGATCACTTCATCGCCCGGCTTTATCTCGAGCAATAACGCTGCCATCTCCAACGCGTGAGTACAGGACGTAGTTAACAGAGCTCTAGGTACGCGGAGCGTCTGCTCAAGAAACGCCTCGCACTTCTTCGTGTATAGGCCATCGCCAGCGATCTTTCCTGCGCGAACGCACTCCGCAATATACGAAAGCTCATTACCGACAAGGCTTGGCCTATTGAACGGTATTCTATACTCAGTCATTATAGACCTGAATACTCCTTCGAATCGAACCATCGGTGATACCACAGTTGCACCGATTTTGTGAGAAAACCAAATTCTTCATACAGTCGCTGCGCTGTAAAGTTGCGTCCCTGAGTCACTACAGTCACCTGTTCGACTCCATGTTGTGAAAACCATCTCAGCGACTCACGTATTAGCACGTGGCCCAAACCCTTTCCCTGAGAGTCAGCTGCCACTCCAATCAGCCCGATCTTGCCTTTCTGCTCACCCAATAGGTGGCAGGAGATATAGCCCTTGGGCTGGCGTTCGAACTCGGTTACTAGTACGGCGTCGGCGTATCCCTCGCAACTCTTCTCGATCCATGTCTCATAGAGTGAATCGCAGAGATGCCTAGGGAACTTTGAATCATAGTAGAAACGAGAATCATGATAACTTGTCTTCGCTATGGCTCGCAGAGCGGGGGCATCTTCACGTCTGCACATGCGGACTGCGTAGCGAGGATCTTGCCCCTGCACGGTCTGGACATCCTGCAACTTCTTTTCAAGGGTGATACGTATGTCTACTAAACGAAAGCCGTTATCTTCGGCCAACCTCACGCTTTCCGCATGATCAGCCTCACTTAGAAAATATAGGCAGTCGATCTTTTGAATACTGCACCACGTCATGATCTGCTCCATCTGTGCAACATTTAGAGTATTCATCGCGACCTGCGCGATCTTACGCCCAAAAAAGCCTGAATCCCAGTCGAGAATGAGACAGAGATGATCCGCGATCATCTTGATTTCATCGCTCGACAGTTCTTGAGCGAATCGTGTACTGTGGCTTATTCATTATTCGAAAGTGCACGCGCGCGAGGTATTCGCCAATTATGCCTAGGGCAAACAACTGTGTCCCTGAGAAGATAGCGATGATTGAAGCTAAGAAGGAAAAACCTGGCACGGAACTGCCTCGAATCACGTAAAGCCCTACCACATAGACTAACAGTCCAAATCCGAATAGAGTGAGTGAAAAGCCCATCATACTCGCGAGTTGCAAAGGCAAGACACTGAATCCAGTCATCATATTCAGGGCGTGAACCAATAGCTTTCTGAACGTATAGTTGGACGCGCCTCCTTGACGCTGATCATGCTTCACCGGCACTGACGCAAAGCTTGTTGTCCCCCATGTTAGCAGCACATCAATCGAGACGAAGGGGCTTTTGTAATCAGCAAAAGCGTTGCATACTTGAGCACGGATTACTCTAAAAGCACTCACACTGTGCGCAATCTCAGCGCCCATAATGTTTTGCAGAGCCAACTTCGTTGTGCGCGAAGCCACAACTCGCATAAGCCCATGCTGTTCTTTTTCCGGAGTACCATAGACCACATCATAACCTTCGTCGAGTTTGCGCAAGAGCTTAGGTATCTCTTCTGGTGGGTGTTGTAAATCATCGTCCATGGTCACGATGAGCGGGTGAGTGGCTGCACGAATGCCACAAAGGAGAGCATTATGTTGGCCGTAGTTCCGCATGAGGTTGATGCCGTGAACCCAATCGTGTTGTTCGCCTAACTTGCAGATCAAGTCCCAACTGTGGTCTCGGCTTCCGTCGTTCACCAGTACCACTTCAAAACGAGTAGAAACTCCACGCAATACCTGTTCCAAACGTGCAAGCAGTTCAGTCAGAGTAGCCTCTCCATTGTAAACTGGGATCACGACTGATATCTCAGAGAAGTTGCCCACGAGGGCGTCATACCTCCTTCATAGCACGGCATCGCCTGCGGCCAGAAAAACCGTTCACGGGTTTCAAGAGCAACTCTTCCTTGGATACGAACATACAATTGCAGAGTCCAGTGGGGCCGTGACTCTGCCTTTCAGTATCTTGCAGCCTCAGCTTTCCTTTCATCAATTGACGTGCAAAACCTTGTATAAAGTCTAATCCAGTTGTTGTGGTTAAGGTGTTCGATTTCTATTGGTAAAGAACTCAATGTCGAACACTTGATAAGGCCGGCTTACAAAAATGGGCGTTCAGTTGGCTTGACTGTTTGAACGGTTTTCCATTCTGCTATCCCGTGAGAGAATCATAGGAATGGTGCGTCGCAGCCATGCGCAGCGAGTTCGATGGAGGGTAGGAAACTGGGCAATCCAAATCGTCTCAGTTATGATCCATCGTTTTTCTCAACGCTTTCTTCTGTTGAGAACCGTCACTTCTGGTTTCGCGGACGCAACCTTGTCATAGGCGCCATTGTCGGACAGATCATGAGAGGACTGCCAGCTAACTCTCAGATTCTGGAGGTTGGTTGCGGAACCGGCAATGTTCTAAATGTCCTTGAACGGACTTGTCCGCAGGCAACTGTGATCGGAGCGGATTTGTTCGCAGACGGCCTACAGTATGCCCGCAGACGTACAACGTGTCATGTTGTAAGAAGCGATATCCAGAACCTACCTTTTCGGGATGAATTCCATCTGGTGGGGCTCTTCGACCTTTTGGAGCACATACCGAACGATGTAAAGGTGCTTCACAGTATCAACAGCTTACTGCTTCCTGGCGGAGTACTATTC
>CAYWMG010000189.1:0-6627 GCA_964459245.1 uncultured Candidatus Bathyarchaeia archaeon | reverse complement strand
CGCTCTCCTCTGAGTATCGAGAGGACATTGTCAACGGCAGTCACATCCACACGTCTAACCCTTTCTACGGTTACCCCTCCAATGTGCGGAGTTAACACGACGCTATCAAACTGTAAAATCGGGTCATTTACGGAGGCTGGTTCAGTTGAAAAAACGTCCAGTCCAGCACCTGCAATTCTATTTTCATGCAGTGCCTTCGTTAAGGCTTTTTGATCTACGACTGAGCCACGTGACGTGTTAATCAAATAAGCAGTTCTCTTCATAAGGCTCAATTCCTTTTCGCCGATCATTAGCCTATTTTCATCAGTCAGTGGCACATTCACGGATACAAAATCGGATTGTCTGAGTAGCTCTTCCAATGTTACGGATTGAGCGTTGAATGATTTCTCCGCTTCCCTGTTTCGAATCAGGTCATTATAGAGGATCTTCATGTCGAACGCGTAAGCCCGTTTCGCCACGTTAAAACCGATGCGGCCTAATCCGATGATTCCCAGTGTCTTCATGTAAAGCTCTTTGCCTAATGGGAACGGTTGGGTTGCGGTGGCCCATTCGTTTCTAACAAAACTATCTGCCTTTAGGACATTTCTCGACAAACAAAGCATGAATGCGACAACGAGATCTGCTACAGCGGCAGCCAGCACCGGGGCGTTCGCGACGTAAATTTTTCGGCGCGTGCATGCCTCTACATCGATAATGTCATAACCAGCACCATGTATCGAGACTCCCTTGAGTTTATGGGTGGCTCGTAGAACTTCTTCATCTAGCACCATACACCCCGGGTACTGGTCGAGAATTATCGCTGTGGCATCAGCGACGTCCTGCAGGAATCTTACTTTGTCGTAGGGACCAAACTTGACATCCGCAGCCTCAGTCAGCTTCAGAATGATATCGGGTGAAAACGCTTCTCTCGGCAGCACGCAAACTACAGTAGGCTTCATGCTAGTCACCATTTACGCGTAGCGGTTTTGACCTCTAATAGAGTTCTATTTAGCTTCGCTTCGCCGTCTTCATTTACGGTTTTGTGTATGAATCAGTGAGTGAGCGAAAAAAGAAGCGAGAAAAGAAAGAACAATTACGTGCAAGGCTCACTAATCTAAACGGTTTTCCTACTTTCTGAATTAGGCTATACTGGCATGTCTGCCGATATTCAAGCCAAATATTCAAAGAGTCGTATCTTAACTTCCTGAAAAGTGGCTTGAATGAACTCTGAGGACCAGCAGAATAGAGTCACGGTCGGTTGTTGCAACTTCTCGCCTACGTGGGCTGATAAGACGGCCAACCTGGAGAAGATTCTGACAATGACTAAAACTGCGGCCGAGATGGGTTGCAATCTTGTTGTGTTCCCCGAACTCGCACTGACTGGCTACGAGTGTGAAAATCAGGAAGGATGCTCGCAAAGCGGGCTTCACAAGAAGTTAGCTGAGCCTATACCTGGCCCTTCGACAAGAAAGATTCAAGAACTTGCGGCTAGCGAAGGACTGCACGTTATCGTTGGCCTTCCTGAGATTGGATCACAAGATAGGAGGGTTATCTACGACTCGGCGGTTCTCGTAGGTCCAAAAGGAATTTTGGGAATCTATCGAAAGATAACTCTTGGTGCACCGCCTGTCTGGAGCGAGCAGCTATGTTTCTCGGGCGGTGCTGGAATAATGAAAGAAATCCCAGTGTTTGAAACTCCATTTGGGAGAGTTGGGATTTCCATCTGTTACGATTTCTGGCGATTTCCAGAGATCAGCAGAATCCAGGCTTTGAAGGGTGCAGAGCTTCTAGTAAATCCTACTGCCGGCTGGTCAGCGCCAGGTGGAGAACCGCAGTCGCATATGGAGATCATAACGGCTGCTAGAGCTACTGAAAACATTTGCTACGCCATGAGTGCCAATATGGTCGGAAAAGAACGAACGAAAGAATACTATGGTCACAGCACCATAGCTGGACCGGACTACTACAGACAAACCCGGATATACGCCGTGGGAGGGAAAGGTGAAGAGATTGTTACCGCGAGCTTGAGCCTTGACGAGCTTCATCTTATGAGGAGACGACTGCCATACCTAGAAGATAGAAGGAAGTTTTGCTCTGCATTGGTACTCGATGAGTTGAGAAGATTGAGCTAGCGCGATTCACAAGGATCAATCGTGGGAAGGTATCGTGAGAAGGCTTGAACCGAACTCGTGTTGTTGACTAGATGACAGTCTGGGGTCGCATGTTACAGTTCGAGACTTGAAATTATGTCTACGAGTGCTGGTCGCTTTGTCTTTCTTATGTTGTCGATAGCCTTTGCCAATGCAGTGGACAAGGCTTCTGAGTCTTCCACAGGTCCTTCTCCGTAGCAGCCCATGCTCTTAGCAAGTGCCGCAAAATCAACAGGCGGATGATCCAACTCGTTTCCTATCCGCGCGGATTCCTTTGGAGTCTCTCTTACTTTGGAAACCTGAATTTGGTGTTGCCAGACGTTTCTATAGGCTCTGTTGTTATACATCACTATTAGAAGTGGGATGTTATGATGAGCCGCGGTCCACAAGGCCGAGGGTGTATACAGAAGGTCTCCGTCAGGTTGAAAGTCAATGACGAGACGGTCAGAGTCTCGAAAGGCTAAAGCAACACCGATTGATGCTCCTAAATTGTATCCTAGTGATCCTCCTCCGCTTCCGCCCATGAATCTTCTAGGATCATCCATCTCCCAGATTCTCCTCACCCAACCGCTGATTGTTCCTGCTCCAATGAGCCAATTCTTGTCCTTCAAATTTCGCCACAGTTCCAATGCAAGGGTGGCTGACGAGAAGGGTTTTCTTCCCAAACCGCGCTCAGCCTCGTTGAGCCATTTTCTCCTCTGGTCATCGTGTAGTTTCTTGATTTTCAGGTGTCTCTCTCTGAAAAGCTCATTCTTCTTGCTTCTCTCTCTTTCAAGTATCCCTTTGCTGTGAGCAAGGATTTGTTCAAGGACCAGGTCTTCTGGTCCTGCTATTCGAATATCGATTGGAGAGACGCGGCTGGAATCTGCGCCTTGAATGCCTTTGGGTGATCTTAAGTCATCGAGGCCTATTTTGATTATTGTTGTTCCAGGGCGAATTCTTGCTTTACCTTGTAACGTTTCATGATTCCACTCTGTTAAAGCGGCGTAGACATTTTTGACACCAATGGCTAGAACCAAATCAGACGAGGATAGAACATCCGTCCCCGATGCATCCAGAGGATGATTATTTGGAAAGTTAAGGCATCCTGCCCAATCATTGCGGAGAAGGTCGACGACGGGAAGAGAGAGTAACTCTGCCAACTGGATGAGTAATTCGAATCCTCTCGGATTTCTACCCAGCGTCAAAGCAATTACAACAGGGTTTTGAGCATCATAAAGCAGTTGGGCTACTCTCTTCGTCGTATCTGGGTCTGGATGAATTGGAGCCGGTAGACTGTATCTCTTTATGTCAGGAAGATCGTGTTTTCTTGTCAATCGTTCCTCCTGCAAAGATTGATCATATGAGAGATAGACTGGCCCCATCGGGGGGGTTAGAGCGATTCTCCTGCCTTGAATGAACGTCTCCTGGAATGCTTCGATGACTGTTGGCTCTTCATCCCACTTGATGAATGGTCGGATTAATTCGGATTGAGGAAACATTCTTCCAGTCCACCCGCCATCTGGATTACGAACTGGCAAGGACGCGGGATAACTGCCGCCAAGCAGAATCAACGGGACATTATCGACATATGCGTTGAATATTGCTGCTGAAGCGTGCATTGTGCCGTAGGAGGCTGTGAACATCACGGGCATCAGTTTGCCAGCGGCCTTCGTGTAACCATGAGATACGGCCACTGCAATCTCTTCATGGCAACACTCAATTATTTCAGGATCTTTGTTTCCGCCATATTTCACCAGGGACTCATGGATGCCTCTGATTGTTGCTCCAGGATTCATCGCGACATATTGGATGGAATAGGCCTTGAGAATATCCACAATCAGATCTGATCCAAATGTTGCTTCTGTTCTCTGTTGAGTAGAGCTCATTTTCTGTTAGCCTACGGTTATGTCCGGATTTTCATCCATAGAACAATTTACTGTCGACCGTCACGGCGGTGCGTGTTGTCCTCTTCGCTTTAGGAGATAGACGCCTATTGCTGCTACGACCAGCACGATAACTACGGCTGGGATAATGGCAGTGTTAGATAATCCACCGACACCCGTCGAGCTACTTGTCATTGTAGTTGATGATGCAGGTCTTACGGATGTGAGAACCGTCTCCGAGAGGAATTGGTTCGTAAAGAATTGGATGGACTGCGCTTGAGATACGGCAGGTTCCCATCCAGTGAATTTTTGAGAATTATAGGCTACGTATGCAGGTTTGCTGAGGATTGTCCTAATGACCGCATTCTGTGCTATGATTAATGCAGCCTGCTTGATATCTGATAATGATTTTGCTGGATCAACTTCGATCAGCGCACTGTTTAAGGTAGATGTAAATGTAGAGTTCTTCCACGTTATCGGGGTATTGTAAGCATTAGCCATCCACTTATAGGGCGACACAAAATTCGCATCCAGATAGAGTACTGCCTGGTAGTGGCCTGATGAGGTATCTGTGAATACGCTTGCAGGGTCGAGTAATGCGAGGTTCACGTTTAGACCTGCGGAAGTCATGGCGGATTGGATAAATTGACCTTGTCTAACAAGATCGGGGTCGTTGTTCGATACTTCGAGGTTCACCGTAACCTTCGTTCCATTGGGGTATACCCATATTCCTGCACTATTCTGCGTTAGCCCCGCTGCTTTGAAGTTAGCCTGAGCGTTTGGAATGCTATAATTGTAAGTTGGGGCGCCTGGACCGGGCCAGTATGTTGGCACGACCTGAGGCATGAGTCTGGCAGGATTTCCTATGGCGGCTCTTCCATTGAAAATTGCTTGATTCATCTCCGCGGCGGGAACCAGGTCCATTAATCCTCGGCGAAAGGCTACAGAACTGAATGGATATTCCACTGGAGAAATGGCTAGATTAGAAAACGTTATGCTATC
Organism: uncultured Candidatus Bathyarchaeia archaeon; assembly: GCA_964459245.1. GTDB lineage: Archaea > Thermoproteota > Bathyarchaeia > 40CM-2-53-6 > 40CM-2-53-6 > FEN-987. The sequence continues at coordinate 1,631 of CAYWMG010000189.1, read as the reverse complement.
GACCTGAGTTATTGTTAGCGCTGGGTTTGATGAAAGGGCAGAGATGTCGCTGGGTGCGATTTGTGCTGCATCTATTGTTCCAGCTGATAACGCACTGACCATCGCGCCATTGTTCGTAAAGAATTGTATTGTAACGCTGTCGAGTGGTGGGGTGGCTCCGTTCCAACTCGGAGAAGATGGATTCGGGATAAGATTCATGACGTTGCTGCCCGGTACATAATTATTCGGAATATACGCACTATTGAATGGACCGCCAGTTATCGCTGTTGTTTGAAGCACGTTGTTTCCGGTAAATCGTTTGTAGTAGTGATAAGGATAGACAGTGTAGAACCACCAGCTAACCAGAAAAGTAGGAGCTGGACCCAACATATTGAGTTGTATCGCGGTAGAGTTTAGTATCGTTATGCTCTTTCCATATGGTCTCTCGCGCCCCCAACGGTCATATGTGGACTGGTTCGCAAAAGGTCCAGTGGGAAGAAATACCCCGTATGAGTAAGCAAGGTCAGTGGAGTTTATTGGAACGCCATCTGACCATTTGTAATTGGTAGATCTTAGGTTTAGAATCCATGATGCGTCATTCGTTCCAGGGACGGGGACTGGAACATTGCATATTCCTGGTATCGCAACTGCGCTCGTGCCCATCGTGTAAGGAAACAAGTATGGAATCTCAGTAATGCTTGCTCCAGTCCAGGGTGATGAGGTCTGGAAAAACGTACTGGGCAACGTTACAAGATTTCCGATGACTAGACTAGTTGGCGAAGGGGAACCAACACCATAGGGAAGAGAGATCGATAATAGGAGAACCACTAATATGGTAATGGCCGTAAGATAGCCTTTCATAGCGGGGCTCGGTCTCCTGACGGCCTATAAGCATTACTTCGAGACTTCTGTTCTGATAAAGACGTAGATGGACCACAATTCAAGAAGAGAATTGTAGTCAAGATGCTCCTCCGATTCCGTATGTGCTTATCTTGAAACAATTTAGATTGGAAGAGAAAAAATTCGAATCTAATCTAAATTGCACCCCCTATCTGGAGTAACCAAATATTGATAATTGGCATATGTTTGACAGTGTCTTTGAACTCGCCATGGCTCAGGTTGATCTCAGCGTAAAGAATGGTACTATTGTTATGTCTACGTGTCTAATACAGGCTGGTGTTGCTGTCAAGGATGGAAAAATTGTCGCTATAGCTTCAGATGCGAATCTTCCTGATGCTTCGAGAACGATTGATGCTGCTGGATTATTTGTTCTTCCAGGCATTATCGACGTCCATGTCCATCTGAGAGATCCAGGCTACACCTACAAGGAAGATTTCGGATGCGGAACATCAGCGGCGGCCGCTGGAGGCATAACCTGTGTTTTCGACATGCCGAACAATAATCCGCCTGTGAAGGACGTTACGGCGCTGAGGAAGAAGGTGGATGTGGCAGAAGCGAAAGCGGTTGTTGATTACGGACTGTATGGTCTTCTTACCACAGGAAACCTTCATGAGGTAAAACCGCTCGCGGAGGCAGGAGTGATAGGTTACAAATGCTTCATGGGTGAAACATTAGGAAATGTTGGCCCGCCATCGGATGGTGAGATGCTAGATCAATTTACGGATGTTGGATGTCTAGATCTAAGGGTTTCA
>CAYWMG010000188.1:0-3689 GCA_964459245.1 uncultured Candidatus Bathyarchaeia archaeon | reverse complement strand
GGCATGTGGGTGTACCAGCTTCTTTGTGGATGGAGAATAGGAATGCAAGGTATTGTCATGTTCGGAATCAAGCTGCGAATGGGATTGTGGCAAACATCGAACACCCAATAAGATGCCCAATACACTCCTTTATCCGGCATTACGATCTCTTTCTAAAGTTGGCAGATTTTTTCTATCCATTTATCCTCCTTTATTTAAAATTACCAAATAGTTACGGCGATTTTGTAACATACTTCTACGTCAGTGTCGAGCTAAGTATTCTTCAATAATTTCTGTAGGTTAAAGTTGTGTAGGCCACGAATAAGACTGTTTGTATTAGGGTCGCTTCCTAATCCCATCTCTGATCTTTTGCGCTGGATGAGGTTATGGACAAGATCATTATACTTCAACATGTAATATGCCCCCTCTAGTCCATGTATGGATTCTAGCTGTTCAAGAGACATTTTCGCTAATTGTGCCGGTGTCTTGTATTTCATACGGGTTCTCCCAATTCTGCCTTTACAGCATATAGTTCTGTTGGATGTTGAATTTTATACCATTTTCGTATCAGGAGCCCATTCAATATCAGAGAAATCCGGATGATTGATCTTCTGTGCATCCATGAAGGTCTCCTATACCAAAACGATATTGGAGATCATGAGAGTATGATATCACAGGGATTATTACATCGGGAGAGAATTTTTGGGGTGTTATCTTGAAAGACAGGTATGCAAGAGTCTTTAATCCCCCCATAACCCGAACGTCCATCTTATTAAGAGCTACAGGTAATTGCCTAAGAACCTCAATCAACCTGTTTTCCTATATGATCTCAATCGCTTTTTATTAAATTCGGCATGTTTACAATCACAAAATTAATCATATTCCTTTTATATAATGTTTAATATAGATTTGTTAAACAACATATTAATCATTAAATTACGTCCCATGCTATTAATATGTCAGTGTTTAGGGCTCCAGTTGCTTTCATCTTTTCAACCAAATCAACCTTCTTTAGGAGTCTTTATCAATAGGAGTCTCATGGGAAGTGTCGGGCTCCAGAAAGAATCAGCTTCCACTGCTCACATCGTTCTAAGCTTTGCCATTTGCATTCTGAGCGATGCTTGGAAAGGGTAAACGACATGTTTGGGGTGAACGTGTAACGAAGGTTCTCCCATTTCTCAATTGCTTTCGCATTCATCTTCAGTGAGATAACTACTCAGGTCGCTCAGAAAGAAGTAAAATGGGAGAGCGTCCCGGTGAGTGAAAAGATCAATGTGATGAAGATGATTACCAGCAAAGTGCACGTCACTATTGCGAAAGCTTTGATCCCTGTAGAAAGCGTCTTATTACGGTAACAGGTGTAAAGGCCCAAAGGGAATAGCACTATCAATAAAAGTATTACCAACCATGGCTTGTCATACCAAGCGGACTCAATAACCCTTTTTTCCTGTATTGTCTGTTGAGGTCTAGTTGCCTGCTTCCCGGCGGTAACGACCTGTCTCTCAACTTTCTTTTCTTCTGCGGGTGCCGGTACGATCTTCACCGGTTCAACTGCTACATTGCCAGAGTGATCTTCTGGCTGGCGGTCTCTCAAAAAGCTGTAGGCGGTAGGAAAACCTATCAGTTCTTCTTTCAAGTCGACTGTATGATCGAAGCCAAGATCTCTTCGATCCAAGTCGATCTGTTCTATCAGCTTCACAGCCTTAAGCTTATTGAACAGGCTTTGAAGGCCTACGGAGGAAAGTTTGTACTTCTCCATCAGAGCGGAATCATCCATTCCCGATCTGATATCCCTGGCCGCTTCCTGCGCATTTACCTGGACCTGCAACTTGGGCATCAACGGTTGACGGCCTTCTTCCACTTCGTCCTTTTCGGCTTGTGGGGTAGCTACCGATATGGCTACCATTCCCAAATACCCAGGTCTCCTCTGTTGGATCTCCGACAGGTCAATGTACCCGGCTCCTACGAGTTTGTCGAATAGACTTTGAAGTCCTGGGGGCGAGAGATGGTATTTCTCCATCAATGCGGCATCGCTCATGCCTGAACGGATGTCGGTGACCGATTGCCTTGCGCTGACTTTCTTCTTTTCCATCAGAGGAATCCTTCCTGGGTGCCCTCAATGAGACTATATTCGGATGGCCGCACGCTCATGATCCGGTGCCTGTAGGTTTGGAAAAGATTGAGCCAACGATGTTGCCTGTTATCGTGTTTACTTTTTCTGTAATTGAGATCTCAGTGGGGGTCTCCAGGTGTCGGGGTGGTGTAACTTCTTCGATATCTCCCAATTCCTCAACAGCGCATTGAGTCTCCACGAAAGCCTTGGTTATGGTGCTGTCCGACAGGGAGGTCCTCATAAAGAGTTCCATTTCATCTATTGCTCCAGCATCGACCAATTTCTGGAAAACCTTATGGAGCTGGTTATCAGAGAGGGTATATTTTTGCATAAGCTCGGTGTCGCCCATTCCATTGCGAAGGTCGCTTACAAAAGGTTTGGCTTTAATCTTTCGTTTATAATTGGTCATGAGGTCACCTAATTCCCGAGATCTAGCAATTCGATAAACTCTTGGAGCTTTTGCAGATCCGCACCGGAGATTCTGATTACCTGGAATCCTGCCACCGATTGCCCCTGCGACACATCACTCGCTTGCCAACGACATTCCGCCTCCAATTCGAATGGATCGACAATGCCTAAATCATCCCCTAAAATCCAAAGAATCTTGCGTTCTCCAATTTCAGCTTCAATTCCCCTCACCGCCAGTCCCTTCTCCGTAATGTCTTTGATGGTACCCCTCGCACCGTCGTTGCCTCCATCGCACACTACGATTTCCAACGACGGCGATCGCCTTGAAATTCCCCGCCTTTCTTTGTAGACGGACGAGCCATCATCTAATGGGAGTTTGAGACCCTGGATGTCAGCAGGTCCTAATGATCCCTCGGTCAGGAGTTTCCGGCAAACGTTCTGGAGCTCCGCATTCGAAAGTTGATACTTCTGCATTATCTCTGAACGGGTCATCCCTGATCGCACATCTGCGCCAAGCTTCTCTGTGACTCTCCGTCGCTCTGCCCGGACCATCTCAACGGCTTTCTTGAGTTGAGCCCCTGACAGTTTGTACTTGAGCATTAATTCCCAACGTGTCATTCCTGAGCTCAAGTCCTTTATTATCTCCCTCCCGGAAATTACGTTTCCGCTGGACCTTTCCCTTCCGTCAACAGCCTGGTTGAGAAATGTCGCTTCTTCTAACTGTTCCAAGACTGTCTTGAAGGCTTCTTCTGAGAGTTTATATTTCTCCATCAGCTGGCTGTCCCGCATGCCCTCCTCAAGGTCTCGAACAACCTCCGTGGCTCTAATGCGTCGAATCATGCCTAATTCATCAAGGTGCCGCAAAAGGCTCTCAAGTCCCAGCGCTGATAACCTGTATTTCTCCATAAGGGCGGCATCGGGCATTCCTGCCTTGATGTCACCAAGGACGGATTTGGCATCTATTGTCCTGCTCCGCTTCTTCATGCCTGTGCTCGTTTATCTGACTGTTTCATGGAGCTAGCTAACCTGAACTCGCAAGTTGCTTAAGTGCTTTAATGATCGAATCATGTAATTTGCGTAGTTTGGATCACTGTTGCTCATCCTAGTCATCACGCTTTGTTCCAAGGCAAGGAGCATCCTTCAGAAACAAAAGACATATGCATTCAAAGGGAAACGACAGGCAAATTTC
>CAYWMG010000187.1:0-2982 GCA_964459245.1 uncultured Candidatus Bathyarchaeia archaeon | reverse complement strand
TCGGTTTCGGCGCCGCATTCCGAGCAAGTAACTTTGTACATAGTTCGGCCGCCCATTCCTTCTGAACTCATGATACTCTAACACCACTCTTCAGGTTAGTTACGCGCAAGATAATACCAAAAGTAGAATCCGCAGCGTACTAAGCTGTTCAAATGCAGCCTTGCTTAATTAAAGCTATACTTCTCAAACCCATGCTAACCTTAAGAAAGACAGGTTTTGGATCAAAACCGAGAAGATTACATAACACTGAGGAGATTCCCGTGAAGGACAAGTTCTGCGGACCATCTGGACTCCGCTGAACACCTGCCCTCAATGTGATGATGTACATGCGAGTTGACGAGATACGAAATGGAATGAGGAACATTCACATTGAAGGCAAGATCCTTGACATGAATCAGTTCATGCTTGTTGTTGAAGATGAAACAGGAAAGACGTTTGTCAGATACAATTACAGAAACTTAGCCAAACCAGTTCAGACAGGAGATTACGTGAAGATAGACAACGCCGAAGTGGTGAACTATTCTGGAATTCTTCAGCTGAAGCTTGCCCGGAATGGAACCATAACCCCGTCGCAATGATACTCCCATGACTGTGACCGTGGACATGATTATGTGATGCCTATTTCCGTGCAGGAAAGCCATGCGCGCTAATTATCTCTGGGTGTGAGTAAGGCGTGCCACTGAGGGATGCTCATGGGCGCTATCGAAAAAATGTTAAGCCCGAAAACAGTCGCCGCCATCGGCGCTTCTGATGTAGAGGGATCTGTTGGTCACGCGTTGATGAAGAACCTTCTCTCAGGAAAAGAGAAGAGAACCATATACCCAGTGAATCCGAACAGACCAACAGTGATGGGTCTTAAATCTTACCAAAACGTTGCCAAGATACCTGCCCACATAGACCTAGCGATCATCGCTACACCAGCGAAGACCGTTCCAGCTATTGTCGAAGAATGCGCAAAAGCCGGAGTTGACGGAGTAGTCATACTCTCAGCAGGATTCCGAGAAATCGGCGCAGACGGAGCTAAATTGGAAGAAGATATCACAAAGGCCCAATCAAGGCACCAAATCAGAATTCTCGGCCCCAACTGTGTCGGTTTTATACGACCTCACATTGGTCTGAATGCTACGTTTTTGCGAGACGATCCTGTTCCAGGGCAGATCGCGTTCATCTCACAAAGCGGCGCTCTAGGATCTGCGATTCTAAACTGGGCAGTTAGTAGCCACATAGGATTCAGCATGTTCGCTTCTCTCGGCTCAACACTCGATATTGGTTATGGGGACATGATTGATTATTTAGGGGAAGACCCTAACACTCGCAGCATCATAATCTACATGGAAGACGTTCACAGCGCTAGAAAATTCATGAGCGCGGCAAGAGGATTTGCGAGAACGAAACCGATCATCGTGCTAAAAGCGGGAAAACATGCTGCGGGAGCCAAAGCAGCATCATCTCATACTGGTGCACTCGCGGGTGACTACATTGTGTACGATGCAGCGTTCAAACGCGCTGGAGTGGTGAGAGTAGACGAAATCGCTGACCTATTCAACTGCGCAGAAGTCCTTGAGTCAAGATTACTGCCGGCAGGCCCCAAACTTGGGGTGGTCACGAACGCTGGTGGACCCGCTGTCCTAGCAGCTGACTCAATTGTGGACCACGGTGGAGAGCTTGCTGAACTTTCAGAAAAATCATTACTGGCTCTTAATGCGAACCTACCGCTGTACTGGAGCCATGGGAATCCAGTGGACGTCCTTGGGGATGCTGATGTAAAGAGATACGAACTGGCCGTTGAAACGTGTATGCTTGATCCTAACATCGATGGCCTCTTGGTAATTTACACGCCCCAAGGAGCTACTTCTCCAACCGAGGTGGCTCAAGCTATCACTAAGTTGGTAGCGAACAGAAGAAAACCATTGTTGACAGTCTGGATGGGTGAGGATAGCGTTCGAGAAGCGAGACAGATCTTTCACTCAAACAATATTCCCACCTACTCAACGCCCGAGGAGGCGATGAAGACTTACATGTACATGTATCGATACCGCCGAAACCTTGACCTGCTCTATGAAACTCCTCAAGAACTCTCCATAGACATTTCACCACCGAAGAACCATCTTAAGATCATCATTCAAAAGACCAAAGAGAACGGAAGAACTGCGCTAACACAAGCCGATGTCGACAGATTCTTAGACGCGTATGAAATTCCACGAGTTAAGGGAAAGCTCGCGAGAGACGTCGATCAAGCAGTTATGATAGCCGCCGAAATAGGCTATCCGGTTGTCATTAAGATCGCGTCAGAAGATATCCTTCACAAGACAGACGTGGGAGGAGTAGTCACTAGCATAATGAATTCAGACAGCCTCAGAGAGCAATACAAACTGTTACTTGAACGTATGAAACAAGCTAAACCAGAGGCGAAGATTGATGGCGTTTATGTTCAGAAGATGCTGAAGAAAGCTGACTATGAGCTGATTCTTGGGTCGAAGAAGGATAGAGACTTCGGAGCGATCATTCTCTTCGGTTCAGGCGGAATTGGAGTTGAACTCTTTAAAGACTTCTCAGTAGGCATTCCTCCGTTAAATCAAAATCTCGCTAGACGGATTCTGGAAGAAACTCGAATTTATCAAGCACTCTCGAAGGGCTTGAGAAATAAGCCGCCGATAGATATGAAGTCGCTCGAGGAGATCATGGTTCGATTCTCGAACATGATAGTTGACCTGCCAGAAATCAGCGAAATGGACATCAACCCCTTGGCTGTTTCTGACGGTAAACTCTGGGCACTTGATGCCAGGATCATTATTGACCCTACAATCAAGCTGAGACGTTCTGAACCCTATCCTCATCTTGTGATGATGCCGTACCCAACGAAATATGTGACTCCGTGGAGACTGAGAGAAGGTACCGAAGTTATGCTGCGACCGATCAAACCAGAAGATGAACCGATGGAACTTGATTTCATCAGAGGATTATCGACAGAAACTAGTCGTT